>JAAZGM010000076.1 GCA_012511245.1 Methanomicrobiales archaeon
GGCGGGCGTTTGTAGTATTTCAGGCGGGAGAGGATGGAGGATATAGCACTCTGGACGTTTGTCCGGGTCTGTTTGCTCTTTATGTTTGCACACTGGCCGAACTCGTCGCGGAGCTGGGCGGTCACGTCGTATATCTGCTTATCTGGAGGTATATAGAGTGTGATCAGCTCGGTGCCGCTCCCCTCCTTCTCCGCAAGTCTCTCAAGCATCTTCTTAAATTCGTAGCGCTTTCGCGCGGTATCCATCCCTTGCGTCTCTTCCATCGGGGTTTCACCAGGCCATCTGAAGAATGTTGTTCATATATCGGAGCTACTAGATCTTTTGTCCGGGACGGCATAAATCTGCGCACATTCGCTGATCTTTCCGGTCCATCATGCCAGGCACCGGCAGATCAGGCAGATCGTCTTCGCATCGACGATCCTTCCATCCACGACCATTGCCATGAGTTCTCGTATCGGGACGCGGACGACCTCGATCACCTCGTCGTCGTCCATCGTATAGTCCGAACTCGGCGAGAGCCCTTCTGCGAGGTAGAGCCAGATCCGTTCATCGGTATACCCCGGGGATGGGTAGATCCAGCCTCTCGGGGTGAATGTCTCCGCCTTCATCCCGGTCTCCTCGATCAGTTCACGGTATGCGGTCTCGTGCGGCTCTTCGCCCTCGTCGATGGTGCCGGCCGGCGCCTCGAAGATGTAATCGTCGATTGCGAACCGGTACTGCCGGATGAGGTAGCAGTCGTCTCCGGCGACGGGGAGGATTGCAACCGCGCCGCCGGGGTGGATCACCACCCGCTCCTTCTTTCTCCCGTCCGGGAGGACGATCTCCTTTTTTTCGACGATGAGCCTCTTGCCGCGGTAAATTTCCATCATAATCTCCTGTACTCGATAGGATCCTCAAGCCCGAGTTCCCTGAACGCCTCCATCCTGTAGTGGCAGGAAGAGCAGATGCCGCACGCCCGGTCGTTCTCCTGGTAGCACGACCAGGTCAGTTCATAGGGGACGCCGAGCGCAAGCCCCGTCCTGAGGATCTCGGTCTTCGACATCCGGACAAACGGCGTCATCAGGGTGATCCGGGGGTCGGCCGCCGTGCCGAGATCGACCAGACGCTGAAACGCCTCGATGAACTCCGGCCGGCAGTCGGGATACCCCGGGTAGTCTGCTGTCTGGACGCCGATGAATATCGCATCCGCCCGGCGGGCCTCCGCGAGGCTGGTTGCGATGGCAAGGAGGTTTGCGTTTCGGAAGGGCACGTAGGTGTTCGGGACGCCCCCCTCCTCGTCACCGCACTCCTCGACGGGGATCGAGGTATCGGTCAGGCTCGATGCCCCGATCTTCTTGAAGTGTTCGAGACCGATCTCGACGAAATCAAGGGCACCGAGTTGTCCAGCGATAGTCCGGGCGCACTCCCGCTCCTTTGCCTCCGTCCTCTGGCCGTAGGTGAAGTGGAGCGCGATGATCTCATACCCCATATCCTTCGCGACGTAGGCGAGCGTTGTAGAGTCCATCCCGCCCGAGAGGAGGCATACCGCTCTCTTCATTGTATCCCCAGGATCTTGTGGAGTTGCAACTGGAACCTCACCGGGAGGTTCTCCTCGACGATACTGTCTGCGATGGCGCGGTAGTCGGACCCTTCCACCGGCGATATGAAGATCTCGCCCCGGATATCGTAGCGTGCCATCACCGCCCGGGCATAGTGGAGGTCATCCTCGTCGGCCACCACGAACCTGACGCAGTCGCGCGGTGTGATGTGAGGGAGGAGTGAGAGGTCGCTCTTCTCCCCGGACGAGGGGCATTTCACGTCCATGCAGATGGAGGCGTATGCCTGCATCTTGCGAAAGTCGCATGTCCCGTTCGTCTCGATCTCGACGGTATATCCGTGGAGATCGAACTTCTTGAGAACCTCAAGGACCTCGTCCTGCTGCAGGAGCGGTTCTCCGCCGGTGATGCAGATGTACGTCCCGCGGAGCAGCCAGACCCGGTCGAGGACCTCCCCGACGCTCATCTCCTCCCCGCCCTCGTGGGCGTATGAGGTGTCGCACCAGGCGCACCTGAGGTTGCACCCGGCGAGCCGGACGAACGTGCAGGCCCGCCCCTGGTTCTTCCCCTCCCCCTGGAGGCTCCGAAAGATCTCACTGACGATCATAGGTGCGCTCTGCGTAGCAGGTCGTCGACTCCCAGACCCGTATCTTCGCGACGCGGGCATCGTGTCCCTGCTGCGCGGCCTCGGTGTCGATCATCTCCGCGATGAGGGCGGCCAGGAGTTCACTCGTAGGGTCGCCGGGGGTGGTGACGACGGGGTGGAACTCCTCGATGCACGCTGCCATGGGGTCGTCTGCGTTCAGGATCACCTGGTGATCGAACCGCCCGACAACCTCTTTGATGCAGTTGTAGTCGAGAACGATCCCCGTGCGCTCATCCGCCATCCCATCGATCCAGACCTCAACGCGCCACTGGTGGCCGTGCAGCCTGAAACACTTCCCCCGGTAATGGATCAGGCGGTGGGTCGCCTCGAAAAAAACCTCTTTGTATATCCGGGTTGTCATCAATGAAGGTTGCCCGTCAGGATATAATATTATATCAGCTCCCGATCTAATAGTTAAGGCAGAAGATCGGCGTGCAGGCGGGTTCCACAATATATAAATCCGCAACGCGCGTTGTTTTACAGCACACCAGGAGTTGCTCCTATCTACAAATTCAAGTAATTAGAGGGTATTCGATGGGAAATGGAAAATTTGCAGCCCGAAAACTGAAGCGCGACGCAAAAAATAACCGGTGGCATGACACCGTCTACGTGCGTCGTCAGCTCGGGCTCGATGTGAAGTCAGACCCCCTTGAGGGCGCGCCGCAGGGTCGCGGGATCGTCCTTGAGAAGGTGGGTGTCGAGGCAAAACAGCCGAACTCTGCGATCAGAAAGTGCGTCCGCGTACAGCTGATCAAGAACGGCCGTCAGGTAACAGCGTTCGCCGTCGGCGACGGCGCCATCAACTTCATCGACGAACACGATGAAGTCGAGATCGAGGGCATCGGCGGCAGACTTGGCCGGTCAATGGGTGATATCCCCGGCGTCCGGTTCGTTGTGACCAAGGTGAACAACGTCAGTCTGCAAGAGATGGTTGTCGGGCGCAAGGAGAAGCCACGGAGGTGAGCAGGAATGGTAGAAGCAGCAGAAGCGGGAGCAGGGACATCGCAACTCCTCTTTAACCGCTGGGACATGAGTGAGGTGGAGATCCAGGATCCGAGCCTTGTCCGTTACGTGAACCTGCACACGATGATCGTGCCGCACTCCTGTGGCAAACTCGTCGGTCAGCAGTTCAACAAGAGCAACATGCTGATCGTCGAGCGCCTGATCAACAAGATGATGCAGACCGAGAACAACACCGGCAAGAAAGAACTTGCCATCCGCATCGTCCGTGATGCGTTCGAGATCATCCACAAGAAGACCAAGAAGAACCCTGTCCAGGTGCTTGTGGATGCAGTCGAGAACGCCGGGCCGCGCGAAGAGACCGTCCGGCTGAAATACGGCGGCATCAACGTCCCGAAGTCGGTCGATAGCGCACCCCAGCGCCGTGTCGACACCGCACTCCGGTTCATCACCGCCGGTGTCCTGCAGGCGAGCCACAAGAAGAAGAGGAGCGTGAGCGAGGCTCTTGCTGAAGAGTTGATCGCAGCCGCAAACGGCGACTCCCGCTCCTACGCCGTCTCAAAGAAAGAAGAAAGAGAGCGCATTGCGAAGGCAGCCCGTTAGAACCCCTATATTTTTTTGGTGTAACCTATGACCAGACGAAAGAAGATGGTTGAACGGGTAACGGAGCTGATGGATAAGCCGGAGCGTATCCGCAACATTGGTATCGTTGCCCACATCGATCACGGAAAGACAACACTCTCAGACAACCTGCTTGCCGGTGCAGGCATGATCAGCGAGGAGCTTGCTGGCCGGCAGCTCTTCATGGACTCCGATGAGGAGGAGCAGGCGCGTGGGATCACCATCGACGCGAGCAACGTCTCGATGGTTCACGAGTACGGCGGGGACGAATACCTCATCAACATGATCGACACCCCCGGCCACGTTGACTTCGGTGGTGACGTGACCCGTGCCATGCGTGCGGTGGACGGCGCTGTCGTCGTTGTGGACGCGGTCGAAGGGACCATGCCCCAGACGGAGACGGTGCTCCGGCAGGCGCTTAAGGAAGGTGTCCGCCCGGTTCTCTTCATCAACAAGGTCGACCGGCTGGTCAACGAGCTCAAGGTGGACGAGCAGGAGATGCAGATCCGCCTTGCGAAGGTGATCGACAAGGTCAACAAGCTGATCAAGGGCATGAACGAGAAGATGTACAACGAGGGCTGGAAACTCGATGCCGTAAAGGGCACCGTCGCCTTCGGATCTGCTCTCTACAACTGGGCGGTCTCCGTCCCGTTCATGCAGAAGAGCGGTGTCTCGTTCAAAGATGTCTTTGAGAAGTGCAACACCGGCGACATGAAGTGGCTGGCGAAGTCGAGCCCTCTCCACGCCGTCCTCCTTGACATGGTTGTCAAGCACCTTCCAAACCCCCGTCAGGCCCAGGAGCGGCGTATCCGCATCATATGGCACGGGGATTACACAACTCCCGAGGGCAAGGCCATGTCTGCCTGCGACCCGAACGGTCCTGTCTGCCTGATGGTCACCGATATATCGTTTGACCCGCATGCAGGTGAGGTCGCCACCGGCCGTCTCTTCTCGGGAACGCTCCGGCGGGGCGCCGAGTGCTACATCATAGGTGCGGCAAAGCGCACGAACCGTCTCGCTCAGGTCGGCATCTTCATGGGCGCCGAGCGGATCGAGGTGGATTCACTTGCGGCCGGAAACATCGCTGCCGTGACAGGCTTAAAAGACGCCATCGTCGGTTCGACCGTCACGACACTGATCGAGATGAACCCCTTCGAGTCGCTGAAGCACTACTCCGAGCCGGTCATGACCGTCGCGGTTGAAGCGAAGAACATGAAGGACCTCCCGAAACTCGTCGAAGTTCTCCGCCAGGTCGCAAAGGAAGACCCGACGGTCGTGGTCTCGATCAACGAGGAGACCGGCGAGCACCTGATCAGCGGCATGGGCGAGCTCCATCTCGAGATCATCACCGGACGTATCAGGCGCGACAAAGGTGTCGATATCCTCACCTCGCCGCCGATCGTCGTCTACCGCGAGACGATCACGGGTGCTGCAGGCCCGGTCGAAGGAAAGTCGCCGAACCGTCACAACAGGTTCTACCTCGAGCTCGAGCCGATGGACCCTGCAATCGTGAAACTGATCCAGGAGGGTGAGGTCTCGATGCACCAGCAGGTTATCGAGCGCCGTGACATCCTCGCTGCGGCCGGCATGGACAAGGATGAGGCCAAGAACGTCAAGGCGATCGAGGGCACCAACATGTTCATCGACATGACGAAGGGTATCCAGTACCTCAACGAGACGATGGAACTGGTCCTCGATGGCTGGCGCGAGGCACTCCGCGGCGGTCCGCTTGCCGATGAGCTGGTCCAGAACCTGAAGATCCGGCTGGTAGATGTGAAACTCCACGAGGACGCCATCCACCGCGGCCCTGCACAGGTCATCCCGGCAGTCAGGAGCGCCGTCAAGGCGGGCCTGCTGATAGGCGGCGATTCGCTCCTTGAGCCTATCCAGAAGATCCAGATCACCGTCCCGAGCGAGCAGATGGGCGCGGCTACCTCCCAGATCCAGGGGCGGCGCGGCCAGGTCTTTGATATGCTCAGCGAAGGCGACACGATGACGATCATCGGCAGGGCGCCGGTCGCCGAACTCTTCGGGTTTGCTGGCGACGTCCGGTCGGCCACCGAGGGTCGTGCGATGTGGAGCACGGAGTTCGCCGGGTTTGAACTCGTCCCCGCCGGCATCGTGACCGACGTGGTCAGAGATATCCGCAAGCGCAAGGGCCTGAAGGAACAGATGCCCCGGCCAGAAGATTATCTGGCGTAACGCAATCGAATACCCTCCCTTTTTTCCCGGTATGCGGCTCTTCAAAAAGAGATGGGGAGGCCGCCCCGGGGGTTGTTTTCACTCTCTCTGCATCGCACCGAATAGTGCGCAGATGCCGATAGCTGCGATGGCGATCAGGGTCGGGAGCGGCGCAGTCGTCGGTTCCGGTGTGGTCGCGGTCGTCTGAGTCACCAGGGGTGTCTCTGTAACCGCAGTAACGGTCTCGATCCCGGTGGCCGTGGGCTCAGGTGCAGGGACGAACGTGATGCTGTTCTGCTGCAAGAGGCCGTCAGTCTTACTGAACGCAAAATAGCGCCCATAATTCCCATCGATGGTGCGGACGTTGATCTTGAAGTAGCCATCGTTCGGCACCGGAACGATCTGGGTGATCTGCGCGTTTGGATTGTCATTCCGGAATTTCCGGAGTTCAGTGACTGCGTTGAATGTATCGGCATTCCGGAGGTTGACAAGGTCGAGGACGAGTGGTTCGCTCCCCACCTCGATCCTCTCACCGGGTTGTACCGCCTGCGGAACAGTTCCCTGTGCGGCTGCCGGTGCGATGAACGCCAGGGCGAGGATCAGGAGGATTGTAGTGAGGTGCCGGGGTGGTATGCTCCCGTAAGTCATAGATTCACCCTTGTTGCCGCGGCATATATGTATTTTGAAACAGCGCCGGCGCCGGGATTATGGAACGGAAGGTCGGTGGTTTGCACCTCTTGGCCCGGGTTATCTGGCACCGGACTGGATTTGCGGGCGGGAAGAATGGGGGGTTGGTTCCCTCAAAAGAAAGGATGGTTCCTGCGGGGATGCCCGCACAGGATCACTCGATGGTGAATGTCATCGAGAATGTGCCCTCGCTGATGGGCGTCTCCTCCCAGGGGCGTATGTTGATCGCGGAGAACTCGGCGGAGCCTTTCTCAGCGGCACGGTACTGCCATACATGCACACCGCCGGCGCCCACGAGTTGGGTTTTTGGCGGGATGAACGTGTCACTCACGTACTGGAGCCCTCTGGTTGAGGTCAGGTTCCAGGAGTATCCGGTTGTCGGATTCTCATCAAGGCTGATGACGATCTCGCTTCCGACCGGGAGGGTGACAGCCTTATTGTTGTCCGCCTCGGTGAAGGCGAATCGCTCTACCGATTCTACCGGTTGTGACGTGCAACCGGCTATAAGGAGACAGAGTGCGAGAAGCCCTGCAATCACGATACCATGGAGAATATTCCGTCGAATCATATGAGATGGTTATCCATAGGCTATAAAGAGGTTTCGAATCTGTTCAATTGGGTATTCACGCGCAAACCCGCCTGTTGCAAGCGTTCCGGCGTGTCTGTACCATCGTTCGTAAAGATGTCGGTAATCACCCGAAATACCATATCCGGGGTGGTCACTGCCCGGCAATAGAAAATAATACCATATATACAGTATATTGCCGTTCAGAACTATTTGGGGGCATTATTATGCAAACCTCTTCTTAAAAACCGATCTTTCTGGTGCTCCTCGTTGTGCTCGGGTTCTGCCTCATGGCAGCGGGCTGCACGTCAGATTCATCCTGCACCTCCCGGCCGCAGGTTACCGCCGGGAGCGCAAAGAACCCGTCCCCGCACCCGACGTCGACGAAGGTCGAGCCAGGCCTGAGCCCGATCCCTTCGAGGATGGAGTCGGGGTGCTGCCGGCGCCGCCGGGCGGTCTCATCCGCAGGCACGTCTCTCCTGTGATACTGGTGTTGCACCATATCCGGTCACGATGGCGGACACCCGTGATGAACCGGCCGTCGTTCTGTGCTGGAATCTGAAAGAAAATTTCAGGGAGCCGGAATTTCTCCCCTCACTTCATCGCCTTGCGGATCTTCTCCTGCACTTCCGGATGCTCCAGGTTCATCTGATGGGCAGTCTGGACGTGCCCCTCGACCCGCTTCATCAGCTCGTTCTCGTTCTCGGCCTTCTCCTCGAACTCGCACGCAAGGCCGAGATCCCTGCACCTGAACGTCTTCTGTTCCTGCATCTCTCTCACCGGCCGGGGGTGTATACCGGGGTTGATATAAAATTGTATCGTGGCATTTTCCAGCGTAGCCTGTACCGGGAACATCCCCCTCATCCGTGTGTGATCGAGGCGTCACATCTTCCTGCACTCCACCATATCCCCGATCACCCCGTCCCGGAGGGTGACGACCCGGCAGAAGTATTCCTTGTGCCACTCCTCGTGCGAGACCATCAGGATCGTCTGGTCGAGTTCCTCGTTTAGCCGTGCAAAGAGGTCGAGGATGCTCTTTGAGGTCTGACTGTCCAGGTTTGCACAGGGTTCATCGGCGAGCAGGATGCTCGGGTTGTTCATGAGCGCCCGGGCAATCGCGACGCGCTGCTGCTCCCCGCCGGAGAGTTCGCTCTGCCGGTGATCCGTCCGGCCGCCGAGGCCGACCTGCCGGAGGATATCGGCGCTCCGCTCGATATACTCGTCCTTCGGCGCGCCTCTGACGAGCGACGTTAAGTAGACGTTCTCAAGCGCCGTGAGTTCTCCGATGAGGGCGTAGTCCTGGAAGACGTAACCGAGCCGATTCAGCCGGAAGAGGGTTCGCTGATGATCGGAGAGGGCCAGGACATCCACCCCGTCGATCGTGACCGAACCGGAGGTGGGACGGTCGAGGAGGCCGAGGATATGGAGGAGCGTCGACTTGCCGCTGCCGCTTGCCCCCATGATCCCGACAAACTCACCTTTTGCAACCTCAAGCGAGACGCCTGCAAGGGCATGGACCTCCACCCTCCCCATCGTGTAGACCCGCGTGAGGTTCTCCGCGACGATCATCCCCTCACCCCCTGATTGCGGATAGGATGTCCTCCCGCACGATCTGCCATGCCGGGATGTAGCCCGCCGCCACCGAGACCGCAAAAAGACTTGCAACGCTCTGGAGGACGGCCGATACCTCCACGTCGGGATAGACCGGGCCGCCGGGAAAGACGAGCGGGTAAGCGGTCAGGTAGGTCGTCACACCGGCGGTGAGCCCGATCCCGGCGATCGCCCCGACGGTGGTGATGAAGAGCACCTGGAGGATATAGGAGTTGATGATGATCTGCTGGCCGATGCCGATCGCCTTCAGGATCCCGATCTGGCGGCGCCGGTTCACGGTGTTGATGAAGATCACGATGAAGACCACGACGATCGCGATGATCAGGCTGACGAGCGTCGATATGGTGTTGATGATGTTGAAACTCTGGACCGCCTGATCGACGAACCCTCCCGACTTCTCCCGAAACGTCCGGACCTCCTCCTGAACGCCGTAGGAGAGGAGTTCTCTCTTATAGGCATCTTCTCTGCCACTGACCCCGGTCTTCACCAGGATCATGGATGCCTGATCGTCGAGGCCGAGCACCCCGCTCATCTCGCGGCCGGTGACGAACGCCGCCGTATCAACGCTGAACGACTGTGTCTCATAGATCCCCTTCACGCGGTATGTCCGCCTCTCACCGTTCGGATAGGCCACCTCCACCGAATCGCCGACCACGACGCCCTGAAGCGAAGGGAGACCGCCCGCCTCTTCCCCCTCCCTCCCCGCGAGCGTCGTGCCCATGACGATCGCATCGGTATCGCCGTTTGAGAGGAACTCGCCTGCAATCATCCGATCGGCGATCTTCGTCACCGACCGCTCATCCTCGGGCGTTATGCCGTAGAGCGTGCTCGCGGCGATCCGGCCCCGGTAAGAATAGGTCACCCCGGCGGCGATCCGGGGCGACGTACCGACGATCCCCGGAATCCGTTCGATCTTCCTCTGGAGGACGGCTACGTCCTCGATGTACTGGCTGCCTTCCCGGGGCTCGACGACCAGGTTTCCGAGGTCGAAGTCGATCGACTGGGTATCGAAGGTCACGACGACCCCGGATATGATGGAGGGGAGGAAGACCAGGTTCACGAGGATGAGGGCGATGATCATGATGGTGAGGGCAAGCGTCCCCCTGTTCCCGCGCTGGATTGACTTCCATGCGAGGAACGTAGAGGCTTTGATGCCTGAAAACACCGCACTCACTCTTCCCTCCGGCGCCGGTACCGGTAGATCGCGACCGCAGCGGCGACGATGAGGACAGCTGCCGCGACTGCGATCGCCGCGACCGGGCTCTTTCTGGCAACGGCGAGGTGCAGGGGCTGTCTGACCATATGTTCGCCGTAACCGTCGGTATACCGGATGATGAGGGTGTAGTCGAACTCACCCGCCTCGTCGGCTTCGAGGGAGAAGATGGCGGGTCCGTCGTTTCCCGGCTCGATCGTCCCGAGGAACGCTTCTTTTGAGCCCGTGAAGGCGAGACCCTCGATCGTCGTCCGGATAGAATCCGCATCCGCCGTCCCGGTGTTCTCCAGCCGGATCGTCAGATCGACCGTATCCCCGGCGGTGATCCGGGCAGGCTCGGTTCTGATGGAGGCGACACCCATCTCGGCGCTGCCGACGATGGGGATCCCGATCGTCGCGACCTGCCTCGACGGTGCGAGGTCGGCGCCCCGGTAGTCGACGGTGACGAGGATCGGCACAAGTCCGAGAGGCACGTTTGTATCGGTCGCGAAAATCAGGTTCAGGACAGTGTCCTCCCCTGCTCCGAGTTTGGGGATGTAGTAGTTCTCCGGGCTTTGCGGGGCGATCCCGCCGGTGGTTGCGTTGACAGCGACGGTGATATCGTTTGCACCGGCCTGGCCGTCGTTATGGATGGTCAGCGTGACGTTGAAGGGGTCGCCCGGGTCGACGGATGCCGGGACGGTTCTCTCCACCCGGAGTGCGGGCCTCTTGATGAGGGCGTATGCGGAGTTGACGTTCACCGGCACGGGATACCGTACCCTGGCCCCGTCCCGTACGCTGACCCAGACCTCGGGGTAATAGATCCCTTCCTCTCCCGGTGCGCGAATCCGGAACGTGAGCGGGAAGGATTGGCCGGGACCGATCTCGCCGATATCCTGGAAACTGCCGGTCATGACCTCGACATCCGTGCTCATCAGGAGCACGTTCTCGATGTAGGCGTTCTCCTCTGTCTCCGTCGAGGCGTTCACACCTCCGGTGCCGGGGTCAAACCGGATGTTGAATGGCGAACCCGCGGTTGGCACGGAGGTGCTCGTGAGCACCACGGTGATCGTCCCCTCATCGCCGGGCATCAGGACGGCGGGGGTGACGGTATAGTTCGAGACGAACACCGATGGGGCGGCCGCCGCTGCCGGGACAAGCAGCAGCATGAGCATGAGTGCGCCGGCAAGACAGTCGAGCGTATGCCTCCCCACGCCCTTCCGGGGCGCAGCCGCTGATACCCGGGTCACTCCTCATACCCTCCTTTCGAGCTTCGGAGTCCCGGAGTTCACGATGTATATATAACCGTTATGCCTGCGGTGGGGCGGGACTGTGATTACCGGAAAATATTTTTATTCCCAATGTAATATACCCCATCCGGGATACGGATGAGCCGGTACGGAACCGGTTGACCGGACGCATACCGGCAGCGGTACCTCCATTCGTGATGCAGCGCTCGATGCCTTTCTCCACGCTCTTACCATACCGTGCTGCTCTCCGTTCTCATTACCCCATCCACGTCTTTTTTTATCCCCGCCAACCGGTTGTTCACAATAGGATATCCGGTGCATAGCCCTTCCGGCCATGAGCTGCCTTTATGACTCGCCCGAAGTATACTCCGTCCATGCTACGAGGGGGGAAGATATGGCGCCTGTCCAATGGCTGGTGACGCTGACGTTCAGGGTAACGGTAAGCGGTGTTCGTTCGAAGGATGACTCGGTGGATGCAGGCTTTGAGCAACTCAAGCACGGGCTCTGCAGTGGAAAGGAACTCCCTATGGAGGCAAGCGTCCGGAGGATCACAAACCTCGTCGAGGAGGAGCCGATCTTCGGCATAAAGTGGTGAATGCGGCAGGGGCAAGCCTGCGGGCATTGTGGGGCAGGGGGCGGATCTCCGGGGGGGAAACCACGTCCGTGCTCCGCTGTACCCCCCCGGAACCATGTGCGGACTTCCTGAAACAATTGTCGCCGATGCCACCCTCCTGCCGCCCGGTTCTTACGACAGTCGATCTCAGAGCCCGGGACCGGTTCGCCGCCAGCCTGTACAGGTCAGGATGCAGGTTCCCGGAGGGCAGGGATCGCCCCGTGCTCCGCCTCATAGGCGTGAACGGCCTCCGGGGCGCCGAGGAGGAAGCGGCGGGCGTTGTTGTAGACCGCCGGGTGCGCACCCGGATCGAGGGTGGCGAGGAGATCGGCGAGCACCGCGACCGCCGGGACCCGGTGGCGAGGCTCCATCCCGTCGATGAACGCAAAGGCATCAAGCGCCCGGACGGTGCTGTACTCGTTGATCGGGGCGAGACGCCGGAGCACTCCTGCAAGGTAGGCGCGTCCCTCTTCGGTCTCGAGCGACCGCTTCCTGTTCAACGCGAACCGACCATAAAGTGCCCGCTGCTCAGCAGCCTGCTCGATCGAGAAGGTGGGGGACGACTCGATCCGCTCCAGTATGGGGATGAGATCGCTGCAGTCGCTCGCGGCGACGGCGGCGAGGAAGGATTCCCATGCGATGGGACTTTTTGCCGACTCCGTCATGAACGTTTCGAGGATCTCGGGGCGTTCCGGAGCGCTGCTCTCGAGGATCAGCGAGAACGCGGTGAGGCGGTCGGTTGCGGCCGTTGCTTCGCGGAACTGGCGAAGGAGTAGATGATGAACCTCCGGTGTATCCCGGGTCGCGAGGATCGCAAGACTGGTATTCTTCCTCTGCCGGTGCCGGATCGCCGCGGCCTCCTCCTCCAGGCTGCCCGGCACCGCGGAGGATGCTTCCGTTGTTCGCCGGTAGACGCGAAGGAGGGTCTCACCGCCCCGTGCGGCGATGGCGGCGTAGATCGCCTGCCGGGCATCGTGGAGCGCGCGGTAGTGGTGGCGGAACCGCTCGTCCTCGAC
>JAAZGM010000011.1 GCA_012511245.1 Methanomicrobiales archaeon
AGAACGGCCGGCGCATGGGGTTTCGCGCCTCGAACGCCCCGCGGTCGATCCGGAGGATGACCCGGCCGAAGTAGCAGCGGTCATCCGAGACGACGGCGCGGTACTCCTCGATGGGGTTTTGGAGCGATACCGGGCCGGTGATGAGCGTCCCGATCAGCCGTTCCAGGTCGAGGCGTTCGATATCCATCCGGGCACCCTGGATCAGCTTCACCCGGCCGGCAAACGGTTTATCGGTCGTGATCGCAAGATCGCGGAGGAGGGACGCGAACGCCTCCTTTGTGGGTTCGCACTCCCCGAGGTACTCCATCACCACGTGCGTCAGGGCAAGCCGCCCGGCGGCCAGGGGGTCGGGGCACTCGGCGACCGCGACCTGGGTCCGCCGGTCGAGGACGGTTCCCACGCACTCCAGTTCCGCGGCGGGAAGGTCGGGGTGCTCGCCGGAGAGTTCGAAGAGGAGCTTCATTCCTATGGTGTTGGGCCGGGAGGGGGATAAAGCGGGGGGATGGGGGGGGAGGGACTGGCGGTAGGGCTTTACAGTGGATGTGAGTCCTGCCCGGGTGGGGTACCCGATCAGGATCTTGAGACCCCATGATGCGAATGGAGACAGGTGAATGGAGCCCTCACTCCACCTCTGAAAGTTAACCCAATCATAACCTTTTTCACCTCTCAAGTTTGAGATCAACAAAGTCATGCCTGAACTGACCGTAAAGACAATAAAAGGCAATAAGTATCTTTACATACGAGATAAGGTCAGGGTTAACTCAAAATCACTATCTCTCCTGATATACGTCGGAAGGCTCGAAACGGTAGCAAAAGCAGATGTTTTATCAAAACTCTCTGAACTCCATACTCTCAGGTTAACAACATACCTCGATCACCGGCTGGAACAGTACGTTTTCACGGCCCTCGACAGAACTCAGGCATCCGATCTTGAGACCCTTCGTTACTACTACGGGCTATTCGAAGAGTTCTACCCCGACGAGAGCAAGCGATACATGGATGCGATGTATCTTCGGTATATCCAGGGCACAACAGCGATCGAGGGGAATACCATCAACCTCCAGGAAGCGCGGGAGCTCCTGGAGCATCACATCTCTCCCGCCGGGAAGAGGATGGATGAAGTGTATGAGATCCTCAACTACATCAACCTCAGAAGATATCTCGAAGAATATTCCGGAGACATAACGGAGAAGTTCATCAGAAATGTTCACGAAATACTGATGAATGAGGTCCTCCGGAGCCCGGGAGAGTACCGGAACATCCAGGTCTGCATCGAGCAGGTGGATTACGAACCCCCTCCCGCGATCCTCCTCCCTGAGGAGATGCATGCGCTCATCGGGTGGTACCGGCAGAATAAACGGCACCTGAACCCATTCGAGCTCGCTGTAGTGCTCCACACAAAATTTGAGATGATCCATCCCTTTGTCGACGGGAACGGGCGGGTCGGACGGGCGTTGATGAATCAGGTTCTGGAGCGGGCTGGTTATCCGACACTCTATCTCGGGTTAGAGCACCGGTCGGCCTACCTGAACGCACTCGTAAAGGCGGATAGCGGAGACTATGCGCCGATCATTGAGACCCTGTACTCCATCTACAGGGAACAGCACGGGCGTATCGCAGAAGATGTCCGGCAAAATCTCTCTGGCGGCAACAGGAGAACCAAAGAGGAAAATGCCAGGCTTGTTCAGCAGTTAGCCGAGTTGAAGAAAAAAGTTTGACATTCCGATGCTCGGCACCGGATGATACTCACTTTGCAGACATTTTCGCAGCTCCTCCCGTAATTTTCTCTGCTGGTTACAAAATATAGCGCCGGCACTGGTAGCAGCC
>JAAZGM010000077.1 GCA_012511245.1 Methanomicrobiales archaeon
CTGTTTGAGCTCATCGATGAACTCACGAACTACGGGAGCTGGTGCGGGGAGACGCATATCCAGAAGGCCACCTACTTCCTCGAAGAGATGATGGGGATACCCCTGGGGTTCCCCTATGTGCTGTACAAGCACGGCCCTTTCTCCTTCGACCTCTCAGACGAGCTGGCATCGATGCGGGCTGACACCCTCCTAAAATGGGAGATCAAGCCCGAGCCGTACGGGAATGCCCTCAAAACAACGAGCGTGAGTGCCGGGTTAAAGGCAAGGGTGCCCCGGGCGCTTGCGAGGTACCAGCCTGCGATATCCTTTGTTGCCCGGAAGTTCGGGGAGCGCGGGGTAAAAGATCTCGAAAAGATCGCCACGGCCCTCTACGTAACAAAAGAAGTACCGGGCCAGGGATGCGAGGCCAGAGCTCAGCGGATCATCGAACTCAAGCCCCACATCACCCTTGAAGAAGCAAAAGATGCGGTTCGCTTCGTTGATGAGATGTTTCGGGAAGCGGAGCCGGTGATCAGAGAGATCGGGGGAGGGGAGGCCTGAGCCCCGGGAGTTTGTCGACCATTGGTGTTCAGGGTGAGGTGCATCGTCACTCTGCTGAGCAGCAATGGTATGGAGGATAGCTCACTTTGTGAACCCTGTAGCATCTCTCCTCGGACTTTCGAACCGGCTGGACACACCTGCCCCATTCAGCAAACCCTAAACCGCCTCACCATAAACCCTTCATCCGCTACATCGCCCCCGGCGGGGCCGGGTATCGCATTTTCTCTCCAACCCGACGACCGGGGACATCCTCCGGGATCTGGGTTTGAACCCGCGTTTGAACTCTTCCAGGCAGGCGAGATGACCGCCCGAACACGTCGGTCAGTATTATCACCATAAAGGGAGATGCTATTCTATCGGTGAGATCATGAGGACGTTCACGGCCGTGCTCTACAGAGAAGAAGATATGTACATCGCAGAGTGCCCGGAGGTCGGCACCGTCAGCCAGGGCCGGACAGTAGAGGAGGCGGTAGCAAACCTCAAAGAGGCTACGGAGCTGTACTTAGAAGAATTCCCGCTGGAAGACGGGAGAAGACCGATCATCACGACGTTTGAGGTGACCGAGGGTGCCCGGGCTTAAGCCGGTGTCGGGCGAGACCGTGATAAAGATACTCTCAAAACAGTATGGATTCGTCGTCAGCGGGTAGTGCTCCAGCATGTAACTGATAATGAATTTCAGAGAATCCGGCTGAAATACATAGAACAGTAATCCATACTCAGGGTTAAAACTCATACAATCTGGGTTATTTTATTACCAGTTGTTTCATGGAGCACTACCGACCGGCACAATTCCTATATAGTGTCATGGACAATCTTCAACTGGAGGGAACGCTTGTCAGACACTCGTCTCCGCTATACAGTTCTTATGGAACAGAATGAGGATGGAGGGTATACCGTAACGGTGCCATCCCTTCCCGGATGTGTCAGCGAGGGGTCCACCTGGGAAGAAGCGCTGGGGCAGATCGAGGAAGCGATCGCAGGGTATATCGAGGTAGCCAGGAAGCTCGGAAAACCGATCCCGGTTGAGGTCTCCGTACCCCTGAACACAACCAATGCAGGGACATGAAACTCCCCAGAACCACCGGCGAAAAGGTGGTCGGGGCTCTCAAGAGAGCTGGCTTTGCGGTGGTCGGCATCCGGGGAAGCCACCATTATCTCTATCATCCGCAACGTGACGTCATCGTCACCATCCCCGTACACTCCGGAAGAATTCCTGCGCCCAGGACACTCCAGACGATTCTTTTCCAGGCCGGGATCACCGTCGACGAGTTCCAGGCGCTTCTGTAGTTCTGCTTCTTTTCCTGTGAGGCTCCTGGAGAACATCGCCTTCATCGCCCTGATAACGAGGTATGGCGATATCATCCGGGTAACGTAACGAAAGTTCTGTAGAAATTGACGCTTAATCAGGTTTAAATCTAGAGAAAAGTCATTAGAAACCTCAACCAGTTATCGAATGCCATGATATGCCCCCGAGGCCTGGATCAACTATCCTGACGGGCACACTCGGAAACCCCTGAACATCCCCGCCGCCATAACCATTTCATGCGCTCCATCGTCACCGGCGGGGCCGGTTTGGTCCGAACCTTGCGGATACATTAGCTCAACACCTCGACATCGTCATCGATAACCTCGCGACCGGGTGAAGATCGAACACCTCCTCGACCATCCCCGGGCGGAGTTCATCGAGGGGAGCATCACCGTCATTCCTCCGGGGATTACGTCAAGACGAAGGGGTACTACCACTCGCAGAGCCCCTCGGGCATCGATTAACCCGGGCTCTACCAGGTGGAGGCGCTCTACCTCCTCCAGCGAAGCGATCTCAGCGATATCGTCGCCGTCGCCGCGAAGATGGGGGGGTTCGCCCTCATACCGCCCGGCTACGGGCAGTAAACCCAGGTAAGGAGAAGCCCATTCATGTAGAGGCTGTCTCCGGCCGGACCACCGGCGCTTACCGATCACCTTAAGTGCATTGTTGACCATGGAGTAGTATACTTATGAGTCAACAACTCTTCGTAGACAGGGAAGGTGAACTACAGTTCCTCACCGATCGCTATCGTTCCCCGGTTCCGGAGTGCCTGATCCTGTACGGGAGGCGGCGCGTGGGAAAGACGACGCTTCTTGCCCGCTTCCTGCAGACTGTCCCGGGTTTTTACTACCTGGCCTCAGAAGAAGGGACGGCAAGGAATCTCCAGGATTTCTCCCACTATGCAGGGGAGTTCCTGGACGATCCGGATTTTGAGCGGAGCAGGTACCCCGACTGGGAGGCCGTCATTAAGGCTCTGGTCAGGCACCGGAATTTTTCCCCTCCGCCGGGGAAGAAAGTGGTGATCGTCATCGATGAGTTCCCTTACCTCATCGCACGCGACCGGGCGACGCCTTCCATCTTTCAGAGGGTGTGGGATACGGTACTCTCCCGGGAACCGGTGATGCTCGTCATATCGGGTTCATCGGTCAGCACGATGGAGACCGAGGTGCTGGGGTACACAAGCCCGCTCTACGGCAGAAGAACGGGGCAATGGCAGCTCGAGCCCCTCTCCTATCCTTACCTTCGCCGGTTCCTCCCCTACGATGAGGAGGAACTCGTCATGACATGGTGCGTGATCGGTGGAATCCCTGCTTATCTCCGCCTGTTTCACCCCGATCGAACGTTCTGGGAGAACGTGGAGGAGCAGATTCTCCGGAAAGGGGCATACCTGTACTCTGAAGCCGAGATCCTGATGCAGTATGAGTTCCGCGAGGCAGGAAACTACATGGCCATCCTCCGCGCTCTCGCTGCGGGGTACACCGCCCTGGGACCCCTCTGTCAGGAGACGGGGCTTGATAAAGGGATGGTCTCCAAGTACCTTGCCGTCCTTTCGCGTATGCACCTGATCAACGATGAGGTGCCGGTGACCGCCCATGCCGGCTATCGGAGAAGGCACTACCGGTTGACCGACCCCTACCTTGCGTTCTGGTTCCGTTTTGTATACCCCCGGAGAGCGGAGACCGAGATGGGGCAGAGCGGGGAGGTGCTCGCCTCCATCAGGGAAGAGATCGCGCCCTATTGCGGGCAGATGTTCGAAAAACTCTCTCACGACCTCGTCTGCCTGGGTACCCTGTTTGGATCCTCGTATTCGCGACTGGGGCGGTGGTGGCAGAAGGAGATGGAGATCGATCTCGTAGGCTTAAATGAGGTCTCCGGGGATGCCCTCTTCTGCGAATGCAAATGGTCTGCCGTGAACCGCCGCCAGGCTCGCGGCATCCTTGCGGCACTCCAGGAGAAGGCCTCCATGGTGAGATGGCGAAACGAGAGCAGGAACGAACGTTTCGCCCTGGTAGCAAAGAGCATAGACGGCAAAGAGGATCTGAGAGAGGACGGATACCTGGTCGCCGATCTGGAGGATATCGCCCGGCTTTCGC
>JAAZGM010000012.1 GCA_012511245.1 Methanomicrobiales archaeon
AGGTTGCAGTAGTATTTTTTCGGGTCCTCCTGGTTCAGCAGGGTCACGTCCACACTGGCGAGCGTCTCCTCCCCGCCCACCCGGAGCGTCCCCCCCGACCTGACCGGGTCGAGGATCATATCGCCCCCGCCGAGGGGGATGCGTTTCGAGAGGTGCATATCCTGCTTGAGCGCCGCGGCGGTGGTCATGTCCGACCCGAACGCGAGGAACGACTCCTCGACCACCTGCAGGTGCTCCACCTCCGCCTGCTGTTTGAGCGAGGGGATGACGACGGCATTATAGGTGGAGAGGAACATCACCAGGACGGCGAGGAGGAGCATCGCCGCGACGACCGGCGCAACGGCGCGATCGTCCATTCACCCCACCTCCCCGGAAAAGATGACCACGCGCGGCGTGACGAGGCGGACCGTCTCGTCACCGGTGACCTCGTATTTCACGGTGATGTTGCTCCCTATATCGAAGACCTCCTTTTCCGGAACCAGGTCAAATTCGCCGATGCGATAACTCTGGCTCCCCGCAGTGCGGCTTGAGACGATGACCTCGAGGTCTTTCGCCTGGACCCAGTCGCCGCCCTTATGGTAGAGCGTGATGGTATTATCTGTCTGGTCCATCATGACGTTCACCGTCGGCGCCCGCTCGGTGGGGAGGAAGTTCCCGAGCGATACGGCGAAGACGGCGACGAGGAGGAGCACGAGGGAGATCATGATCATCTCCCCGACGATCTCGGATACTGCATCATCGTTCATAGAGCGCCTCCGATGAAGACGACAAAGACCACGATCGTCGCGATGAGGAAGACGATGCTGTGCTTGAACCCGGAGTAGATGCTATTTGCGCTGAGCTGCCCGGCCATGATGCCCGAGAATGCTCCGAGGACGATGGCGACGTGGAACATGTCGGTCACGTTCCCGGCGACGTCCAGAGCGACGTTAAACGCCGTGAAACTCGATATGAACCGGGTATTGAGTTCGAGGGCGGTGTAGAGGTAGACGCCGAAAGAGAGGTAGACGACGGCGATGTAGGTGAACGCCGAGTTGAACCGCTCCCGTTTCATCTTGAGGTAGTGTTCGAAGTCGCTGATGGCGACCATGAGCGTCTCCCTGAGGTGATCGGTGATCTCGCTCGCCTTCACCACGAGGGATATCGCGCGTTTCACCGAGATGAGCCCGATCCGCTCTTCCATCCGGACGAGGGCGTTGCCGATGCTGACGCCCCGCCGGATCTCCTCAGAGGTTACCTGCAGCTCCGAACTCAGGAGCCCGAGCTTCGTGTTCGCAATCCGGTGGATCGCCGACTGGAGCGTCATCCCGATATCCTTCATATCGGCGAGTTCGCGCAGGAACTCCGGCATCTGCCGCTCGACGTTGTTGACGTACCACCGCCGCCCTTCGTAAGCGATCATCACGGGGAAGAGGGAGGCGCAGATGATGATGCAGACGCCGACCTCCAGGGTGTACATAGGGAACCATTCGTCGAAGTAGCCGAGCAGGAGAAGAGCGGTGGCACCGCCGCCGCAGAGCATCGCGAGGATAAGACTCCAGTCGTAGTTCGAGATGTAGTGGCGGAACGGCTGCTTCAGCGCCTTCATCATCCCGAGGGTGCGGATTCGTGCCTTCACGGCCTTGATCAGCCGCGGGTCGACCTCCCCTCCCGGTTCCGGGACGTCGGGGCGATCGCGGTCTCCGCGCTCCTGCCGGCTGATCTGGAGGTTCTCAGCGGGGAGGAGGGTGTACAGGATCCCTATCATCGCCAGCGCCCCGGCAGGGATGCCGAGGGTGATCAGCGGCATCCAGGCCGCAAGATCGCTCTGGCCGGCGAGGCTCTGCGAGAGGATCATGATCATGATGACGATCGGGCCCGCCACGAACGCCGTGACGTAGACCTCGGCCATGATCTCGA
>JAAZGM010000078.1 GCA_012511245.1 Methanomicrobiales archaeon
ACTCCGTCTCGGCAAGGGCGCGCAGGAGTTCGACGTCGCCGGAGAGCGAGTAGTCGGCGATCCCCTTCACGATCGGACGGTCGCAGCTGCCGCAGTTGTGCGGCCCCCGCATCTGTCCGCCGCCGACGGGGTCGCAGAGGATATGCACCGGGGAGGCGATAAGTACGTCGAGGACGCTCCAGAGATACGGTGGGCGGTATGCATGCTGCTTCCAGAGGTGTTCGACCTCGGTCCTGCTCTGGATGGTGCAGAGGTTCATGGAGATGCTGTCCGCGACGGGGGCGACGTCCTTGATCGAGGATACCATGTCGTCGCGCGCCTCACGTTCGGTCAGGAACGGCGGTTTCATCAGGAGGTAGGCCTTCATGCCCGCGCCGGCGGCGTGGGCGGCCTCTGCGGCCTGGAGGAAGTCGGCATACAAGAACCCCTTGTCGATGCTCCTCTCTCTGATGAGATCGTTTGTGGTCTCAAGACCCACGGCGACATGGAGCGGTTTATCCCAGCCGCCGATATCGATCCCCTCCCGAAACTCACGGACCGCATCGATATCGACGTACTCGGGCCGGGTCTCAGCGATCACGGCCTTGCCCCGGAACGCCTCCGCGACTGCGCGCCTGACCGCAGGGGGGACCTCACCGGGATCAAAAAAACTCCCTGACGTGAAGATCTTGAGCAACTGGTAGTCCTCGTCGCGGAAGTTCTCCTTTACCCAGCGGACCTGGCGTATCATCCGTTCAGTGAGATCACTCTCCGGGAGGTCGGGATAGCGCTCGTGCCGGTAGCCGCACATCCTGCACCGATTCCAGGAGCACCCGCCGCTTCGAAAGATTACTGTCAGCGTATCGAGGATCTGCCCTTCATAGCGATCCCTCCCTCGCCAGGACGCCAGCGGCTTCTCGGTTAATTTGGATACCATTATACCTCATATTCGAGGATGTAATGATATGAAAAGGATCGCATGGTTGACGGTCATCGCTGCGATGGTGCTCGTCGGTACGGCGTCGGCCGCATATGTCTCAATCAGTGCCCCCCAGACGGTATACGTCGGTGATCCGCTCGTTGTCACGGGAACGTCGATCACCGGAGGGCTTACCCGGCCGACGCTCGAGCCCGGGTTCAGCACGGATGTCATATTCTATACTCTCAAGCCCGGGAAGAGTGAGGTGGGCAGGGAGCTGATCGTCGTCCAGGATGACGGGATGTTCACCGCGAAGTTCGATACCCGCGGCCTTAAACCCGGAGACTACTCGATCGAGATCATCGATCCCACCAGGACCACCTTCGGGGGCAGTTCGAAGACACAGCAGATGCTTGCCCTTGTCGATCGATCTGGCTCTCTCACGATACGTTCGCCCTCCGCTCAGGAATTTGACGGCACCCTTGATGTTCGGGGCGCAATCGACGATCTCGGTAGCGCAGGTGTGAAGATCCGGGTTGAGCAAGACGGTTTCGTTATCTACGGGCCGGAATACGTGGCGACCAATACGAATGGAGAGTTCTCCGTTGCGATACCCATCACCGAGAGCGGTTCGTATGTGGTTGCTTTCTATGACAACAAAGGCTACATCGGCAGCACCGTATTCATGGTAAGCGGGACGTCCGGCCAGACTCCCGGCCAGACACCGGCGGAGGCCACGATATCCGCGAGTTCTTCAGCCAGCCGATCGGCCCCGGCATACTTTGCCATCGATACGAAGAGCGGCACGGTGAAGATCGCAACCTCGACCGGGATCGACTGGGTGATCGAGTATATCGATGAGGATAGCGAGCATCACAAGGTCAATGAGAAGGGCATGTCCGATCCTGAGGTTGTAGAGGTTGCTGCACGAGGGGGGCCTATCTACATCAAGGTCTACCCCATGAGTTACACCGACAGCGGCACAGTGCAGATCTCGGTCTCAAACGCCGACTCGATCAGGGTGAGCCAGACCGCTTCCGGTCTCTTCGGTGACGAAAAACCTGCCGCCACCCAGGCCGCGCCACTCCCGGCAGTTCTTGCACTCCTCGCGCTCCTTGCCGTTGTCTTTGTGCGCCGGGGATGAACAACCTTTTTTTGCCCGACGACCAATAGATATAGTCGAGCCGGGATAGTCTAGTCCGGGAAGGCGGTGGCCTTGAAAGCCACTGGTGCCTGGCACCTCGGGAGTTCAAATCTCCCTCCCGGCGTCCTCAGTCTGGTTCAGATCTCTGTTCTTATGGTCCAGCAT
>JAAZGM010000079.1 GCA_012511245.1 Methanomicrobiales archaeon
GCCGCGAGGATGACCGCGACCGCCACCATCAGGATCGCGCTCAGCACCTCCGAGACCCCGCCCTCGGTATCCGCGCCTGCCATAGAAGAGAATATCCCGATTACTCCGATAAAAGACTGCTCATATCGAACCGGACGGCAGGGATACTTCCTCATTGTTCGGATTCTCTATCCCTGACGGCGTCGGGAGATATCGAGTTCCATAGTTACTGCAAACTACTGTAACTCAAAAAAATGTTACGGTAAATGATTTACTGTCTCAAAAGAAGATGATTCGGTGTGACACAGTGAACTACCCCGCCCTTATGGATGGAGCTTCCCACCGTTTTACCGAAGTACCGGGTCCGGGCGGGTTTTGGGATTCAAATATCCTGTCTGTCATAGGCCAACTTCCATCTGGGCCCTGGGCATTGTCTCCCAAAACATGCAGCAATCCCCCGACACGGGTCGGCCTGCCTGGGTCGCCGTAAACCGAAATGGTCATACCCCGTTTTCCTGTCATAGAGAGAACGAACAGCCTCCTCCGCACTAAATCATTAAATGGTACCTGTGCATCATAAGGGGTATGAGCCTGGTTGGCGGCGTTGTACGGGGCCTTTCAACCCGGTCATTGCAGATCCTTCGACAGGGGGTTGCTTTCCGGCCACAGACCAGCATCAACGATCCGGCGACCGCAGGCGTATCCCGATACCCGGGGTTCGGGGAGGATACGGGCGAGATTACCCGGTTCGTGGCGATCTTTGAGTGACCGACGGTAGATAAGAGAACACTATGTCGCCAGCGATAGAATGTCCCAGAGGGAGAGGCGGACGCACGCTTATTGCCGTAATCATCGTGATAGCAGCCGTGTGCGCCGTTGTGCTGGTATCGCATTTTCAGCCGTGGGAGCCGACCTCACCCGGCCCGCCAGTGCTAGCAATACCGACTCCCATGGTACCGACGATGACAGAGCCCGCCATCATCGTCGCAGCGAGCGACAGCAGTGCGGCATCGAAAGCCGGAGCAGATTATACCTGTGACGGTATCGACGACCAATATGAGATCCAGGCTGCGATCGATGCCCTCCCCGCCCGCGGCGGGACCGTCCAGCTGACGGAAGGGACGTTCAAGTGTTCCGGAAACATTCTGCCCAGATCCTATACAACCCTGAAAGGACAGGGTGATGACCGTACCACCCTGGTTTTTACAAATAACGGCCTGATCTGGATGAAAAACGATTCTGTCGCGCTGGAAGGGCTCCGGGCAACTGGCTCCGGCTACTCCGGGAAATCGGCTCACAGGGGTGTGATCTACATCACTGCAAGCCATATGTGGATCAAAGACGTCACGGCCACGGCTGACAGGTCCATCCAGGCTGTGTTTTACGTGCAGTCCATCGAAGGCTATACCAGGGATATCGAGTACATTGCGTTCATCGGCTGTGTGGCCGAGAGCCCCGGAACATACGGATTTCTTCATAGTTCGCAGGATACCGACTATACGGTACATAGGTATGTCCAGTATACCGATTGCAGGGCAGTCGACTGCGGCCGGGATTCCAGGTTCAATAACTGGGTCACAGGATTCGATTTTGCGGAACTCAACGACATCGAGAGCCTGCGGGTGACCCGGTGTATCGCCGAAGGCAACTGGGAATCCGGGTTTCACCTTGAATGGGCTCCCAACAAAAACGACGTCGTCTTCACCGACTGCATCAGCAGAAACAACGGCCAGAAACCCTACCCCGACTATTATGACACAAGCGGCGAGTACTACTTCGGTGCCGGTTACTACGCGCCGAAGGGCGCGTACACGTTCAACAACTGCACCGCAGAGGGGAACAGCGCCTATGGGTTCTTCTTCAGTTACCCCGACGGTGTCTACCTCTACGACTGCACGGACCTCGAGACGGGCCGGGGGAAGACCGACTATTCGCAGGTGAAACCGACATCGTTCTTCATCGTGCAGTCGTTATTGACGAACGCCAACCCTTCGATCGTCATGGAGAACTGTGAAAGCATCAAATCTTTCGGATACGGTCTGCACATTGCGCTGATGGATCACGTACAGATCAGCAACTTCCGGTTGACCGATCCGGCCGGGATCGACGGTAAGGGCGCCGTGGTGGGGGGTTCGCCGCGAGGAGCGTTATTTGTGGATTCCAGCATCGACATCCATGCAACGGGGGATCGAGTCTCCACGCTGATATACGCGATGGGTAACAGGAACGTTGTATACTCCGGACAGATAAATTCAAACGCGGCGCATCCATTCGTTATCGACGGGTACGGGACCAGCAATGTACGGGTACAGAACATGCAGATTTCGCCGGGTGGCTTAACAGACATAACGTTGACACAGGATGTGCCCGAGGGTGCAGTAAAGATCGTGAGGGCATGAACACATACCGGCAGGCACGATAATCGCCCGCTGAGAATGCCGAACATCCGTTTGAGCCGCATCCGCACTCCTCCTCTCCACCCTCCGGCACAAAATATCTCCGGGTTTGATACGTCCTGATCGCCCCTCTCGCCCAGGATCCGGTTTCAGGGAGTATTCCGCCTGTTCCGACCAACGGCCATTTCACCGGCCGGGGATAGAGCCGTTCGACACCTGCGGGCACGGTGTCCGGCGGCGCTGTTTACGGACACGCGATCGCCCCCGGATCCTTTCTGCGATGTAAAGGCATTAAATGAATATCGGGCTGCACAAAGTCTTCATTTTGTACGCAGGCAGTTCTTTCGGACCACCATACTGCCGCGTGCGGGCTCGCGGTGCCTATGCTCATGATTTAAATAGCAGAATAAATATACTATTTTTATATTAAAAGCGTAATTTAATTGTATTTTAGATTTAGAACATTTGTAATCAATCTGATTTAAAAATTCATCGATTATATATCTCTAATGAATTTAAATATTATTATATATCTCAATTTTCTGATACTGGGTATCGCCTGAACGAGGTGACTTAGTGATAATACAAAGAACAACGAGGCTAATTATTGCAGTGTTCCTGGTATTCGGCATGGTGCCGTTTGTCGGAGCACTTGAGCCCGGCACGGCCACGATAACCGTGGCTGCAAGTGACAGCACCAGCACAGCGAAGGCACAGGCCGATTACGTCTGTGACGGATCAAACGATCAGGCGGAGATCCAGAACGCTATCAACGCTCTCCCTGCCAGCGGCGGAACCGTCCGGCTGACGGAAGGGACATTCAATTGCGCCGGAAGCGTTCTGCCCAAGGCGCATACGACCCTCTCCGGCCAGGGCGACGATAAGACCTTTATTCGGTTCACGAACGACGGGATTCTCCGGGTCGATGCCGAGTACGTGACGCTGGAGAACTTCCATGTCAAAGGCACCGGCTACAGCGCATCGCGCGACTTCGGCGTGGTCTACATCCGGGCAGGGCACAACGCTGTCCGGGACGTCACCGGAACTGCCGACCGGACCATCCAGGGGCTCTTCTATGTACGCTCTGTCGGTCTCGGCAACAAGAACATCGAGGACATCGAGTTCACCCGGGTGGTTGCAGACAGCCCCGGAACCTATGGGTTTCTTCACAGTTCATGGGGCACCGACTACAAGGTGCATAAGAACATTCGGTATACCGACTGCAGGGCAATCGACTGCGGTCGATACAGCGCCTACAACCCCTGGGTTACCGGGTTCGACTTTGCAGAATTGAACGACATCGAGAACCTGCGGGTGACCCGGTGTATCGCCGAAGGCACGCTTGAGTCCGGGTTCCACTTCGAGTACGGTCCGAACAAGAAAGACATCGTTCTCACCGACTGTATCAGCAGGAACAACGGTCAGAAGGCGTTCCCGAAGACCTACAGCCTGGGCGGCGAGGACTACTTCGGTGCCGGTTACTACGCGCCGAGGGGTGCGTACACGTTCAACAACTGCACCGCGGAGGGGAACAGCGCCTACGGGTTCTTCTTCAGCTACCCTGACGGCGTCTACCTCTACGACTGCACGGACTTCGAGACGGGCCGGGGTAAGACCGACTATTCTGCGGTGAAGCCGACATCGTTCTTCATCGTACAGTCGCAGTTGACGAACGCCAACCCCTCGGTCGTCATGGAGAACTGCGTGAGCATCAACTCCCACGGTCGCGGTCTCTATGCGACGCTCGTCGACTACGTCCAGGTCAAGAACTTCACGATGACCAACCCCGGAGGCATCGACGGTGTCGGCGCTCTGATAGGAGACCCCTCACTGGGAGTGGGCTTCGTCTCTTCGAGCCTCGACATCCACGCCTCGGGAAACAGCGCGTCCAGGCTCGTCACGGTTAACAGCGCTTCCAACTCGAAATTCACCGGGAGCATTGTATCCGATGTGGCGACGCCGTTCACCGTAGCGGGAGGAGGAACCAACAACGTCGTCGTTGAAGGCATCAAGACGGTTTCGAATACGCTTCCGGCGGGTTCGACGGGGATCACGACGAGTGGCGTCAACTCGGGAGCGGTCAGGATCACCGACTGTAC
>JAAZGM010000080.1 GCA_012511245.1 Methanomicrobiales archaeon
ATCTGGCCCTGCTTGTCCGAACTCAACTCCGGTACATAGTTTCGGTGAACCGCAGGAGAATAGAGTCAGCCTTCTCGAACAGCTCCTCCTGGATATCTCCCCGGATGATCTCAAAACCGGCGTACTCACCGGTTGCCTCTTCCCACCTGACGGTGAACGATCTGACTGCAAAGGGTCTTTGTACGATATTGATCGCGTTGATGAAATCTAGGAGACCCTCTTCGCTCCCCTCTGCAACGATCTCGACCTCCCCGTTCTTGAGATTCACCACATACCCCGAGATATCTCGTTCGAACGTCTCGTTGTACACATGCTCTCGATAGCCGACCCGCTGGACACGCCCCCGTGCAGTGGCCACAAACCGTTTCATTTCATTTCACTCTGTACGGTGGAGATACATAGTTTCCCCATGCCTGCGCTTCACCTGGAAAACCTCTCTACCGACCCTTGCCTGCACCACAAAAGGGGTACCTGAGGACAGAATATCAACGTTGAAGACAAACCAGAGATGCGTATTATGACCGAGAACCTCGCAACACTGATCAGGAAACGCGGTCCAATCCGGCGGATCGGCGTCATCGGGATGGGCTACGTCGGCATCCCGGCGGCGGCGCTCTTTGCGGACGTGCCGCACATCGAACACGTCTACGGCTTCCAGCGGGACTCCCCCTCGTCCGGCTACAAGATTGCTATGCTGAACCGCGGCGAATCGCCGCTCAAGGGCGAGGAGCCCGGGCTTGAGGAGCTGCTCGGGAAGGTCGCCGGTGCGGGGAAGTTCTCCTGCACTGCGGATTTTTCGATGATCGCGGAGTGCGATGCGGTGGCCCTTGCCATCCAGACGCCGTTTGCGGATCCAAAAGATCTTATCCCGGACTTCACCCCGCTCGTCGAGGGGCTCCGGAACGTCGGGCGGCACCTCGTGCCGGGGACGCTCGTTGTCCTTGAGTCGACTATCACCCCGGGCACGACCACCGGGATGGCCCGGGAGATCCTTGAATCAGAGTCCGGACTCATCGCCGGGAAGGATTTCGCCCTAGCCCATGCCCCCGAGCGGGTGATGGTCGGGCGGCTGCTCCGGAATATCCGCGAGCACGACCGGATCGTCGGCGGGATCGATGAGGTCTCGACAGCTCGTGCCGTGGAGCTCTACGAACCGGTCCTCACCGCCGGCACGGTCATCCCGATGACCGCGACCGCGGCCGAGGTGACGAAGACCACCGAGAACACCTTCCGCGACCTCCAGATCGCGGCGGTGAACCAGCTCGCCCTCTACTGCGAGGCGATGGGGGTCAACGTCTACGACGTCCGGACCGGGGTGGCGTCGCTCAAGGGTGAGGGGATCACCCGCGCCATCCTCTGGCCGGGGGCGGGGGTCGGCGGCCACTGCCTGACGAAGGACACCTACCACCTGGAGCGGGGGGTGCAGGTGCTCGGTGGTGGAGAACTGGATTATCCGGTTGATCGGGAGTCCCTCTACACCCTCGCTCGCGGTATCAACGATTTCATGCCGGAGCATATGGTGCACCTGACGGAGTCGGCACTCGCGCAGGCGGGGAAGACTTTGAAAGGCTCAAAGATCGCCATCCTCGGCTGGGCGTTCATCAACGACTCGGATGATGCAAGGAACACACCGGCGGAGCCGTTCCGGGATGCAGCGCTCGCTGCCGGCGCGGAGGTTCAGGTGCACGATCCCTGGGTGGACCCGGAGACGTCGCCTGATGCGCCGCCGGGGCTCTCGCGGGATCTCGATGCAGTGCTCTCGGGTGCAGACGCGGTGGTGGTCTTTGCCGGGCACAAGGAGTACCGGGGG
>JAAZGM010000081.1 GCA_012511245.1 Methanomicrobiales archaeon
CACTTAATTTTTTGGATTGCCATCCAAAGCGCTATGTTCAAAACCGACAATAGAAGTACAGTTGAGTGGAACAATGGCAGTACGATACCTACTCGGGAACGAGGGCATTGCACACGCGTGTCTGGAGGCAAACATCGATTTTGCCAGCGGCTACCCTGGAACGCCATCCTCTGAGGTGATTGATATCCTCCGGGCGCAGGATGAGCGCCCCTTCACCGTGGAGTGGTCCACGAACGAGAAAGTCGCCTTTGAGAACGCGCTTGCCGCCGCCTGGTGCGGGGTCCGCGCACTCTGCACCATGAAGCACGTCGGGCTGAACGTGGCGGCCGACCCCCTGATGACGAGCGCATACACCGGCGTGACCGGCGGGTTTGTCATCCTCTCCGCCGACGACCCCTTCGCACACAGTTCCCAGAACGAGCAGGACACCCGGCGTTACGCGCACTTCGCCCGGCTCCCCTGCCTCGACCCCTCCTCGGTCCAGGAGGCGCACGACATGATGCGGGACGCCTTTTTCCTCTCCGAGGAGTTCGGTCTTCCTGTGATCTTTCGGCCGACCACACGGATCTGCCACTCCAAGGGCGACGTCGATCTCGGGGTGATCGGAACCGAGCACCGGACAGCCGCATTCCACCGCGATCCGAAGCAGTATGTGGTCATCCCCGCCCATACCCGGGTGCTGCACAAAAAACTGAACGAGAAACAACAGGCACTGAAGGAGCGGCTGGTCGAACTCGGCTACAACCGCCACACCGTCCGGGGCACGACCGCCGTCGTCACGAGCGGTGTCGCGGCTGCTTACGTTCAAGAGGTGCTTCCCGACGACGTCTCGCTTGCGATCATCGGCGCCTACCCGATCGACGAGGGGTGGCTCAGGGAGTTCGTCGACCGGCACGAGAAGGTTCTCGTCGTCGAGGAACTCGATCCGGTCGTCGAGGAGGCCGTCCGGCAGGTGGCGACGAAGACAGATGTCATCGGTAAGATGGACGGCGTGGTCCCGTATGAGGGCGAACTCACTCCGGCAAGCGTCGCCGCCGCCCTTGGAGGGGGAGGCATCACCCCCACGGTGGCCTATCCTCCGACCGTTCCGGTCGCGGGCGTGCCGCCCCGACCGCCGATCCTCTGCGCCGGGTGCATGCACCGGCCGACGTTCTATGCGATGAAGAAGGTCTTTCGCGACGGCATCTTCCCAAGCGACATCGGGTGCTACACCCTCGGCCTCCAGCTCGGGGCGGTGGACACCACCATCTGCATGGGCGCATCGATCACCGTCGGGAGCGGGATCACCCGGTCGGGGGAGGAGCGGCCCGTGGTCGCGACCATCGGAGACTCGACGTTCCTCCACACCGGTATCCCGGGCCTCCTGAACGCTGTCTACAACGGCGCCGATATGATCGTCGTCATCCTTGATAACCGGATAACCGCGATGACCGGCCACCAGCCAAACCCCAACACCGGGGTGACGGCCACGGGCGAAGAGAGCACACCGATATCGCTCGATGCGATCTGCCGGTCGTGCGGGGTCTCCTGGGTCGAGACGGTCGATCCTTACGACCTCCCGGTCCTCCTCGATACCTTCCGGAGAGCAAAGGAGCGAAAAGGCGTCCGGGTCGTCATAGCAAAACAACCCTGTGTCATCACCGCCCGGAAGAACGGCATCCGGCGCAAGGCCTACACGGTCGATCTCGAACGATGCACGGGCTGCGGTGTCTGCCGATCGTTCGGCTGCCCGGCGATAGCGTTTGTCGATGAGAACGCAATGATAACCGATCTCTGCGCCGGGTGCGGCGTCTGCGCGGACATATGTCCGTCGGGCGCGATCATCATGGGGGGACGGAGATGAAACCCTCATTCGATATCCTGATCGTCGGGATCGGCGGCCAGGGCACCGTCCTCGCCTCAAACGTCCTCGGTGAGGCCTGCATCATCGAGAACCGGACCGTCCGGAGCGCCGAGACCCACGGGATGGCGCAGCGCGGCGGGTCGGTGGAGAGCCATATCCGCATCGGCGGGAAGCACGGCTCCCTGATCGTGCCGGGGACGGCCGACCTCCTCATCGCCTTCGATCTCCTCGAAGCGCTCCGTTACCGCCACTACCTCCCTCCCGGCGGGAGGTTGATCGTGAACCGGAGTCTGGTCGTCCCGACATCGGTCTACCAGCAGGCTCTCGACGTCCCGGACGAGGAGAGCATCCTTGCCGCACTCGCCGATCTCAACGTCACCTGCATCGATGCGGCAGCCCTCGCGATGGAGGCGGGGAGCATCCTCTCGCAGAACATCGTCATGCTCGGCGCTGCGTCGGACGATATCCCGCTCCAGCCCGGGACCCTTGAAGAGGCGGTGCGGCGGTGTGTCCCGAAAAAGACCATCGAGGTCAATACGGCGGCCTTCCGGCTCGGCCGGGAGAGGGGCGCCGGCACACCCTGAATGAGGAAGGCCGGGTATCCCACCACCTTTTTTGCCGCAGGACGGGGCGCCGCAACCTGTATTACCCATCCTGCCGATCTGGTATGCCATGAATGAGCAGGGTAGCGTTGAAGGGCCGCTGATGGTCGATGATGCCGGGCGCGAGCAGCAACTTGCGTTCTTCAAGAAAGCAGAAGTTCCGGCCTATATAGAGCATATGGTCGAGTCCTACATCGAGAGGAAGACCTCAAAATCCTGGGACGACCCGGCCGTGCTCGACCGGATGCGTAACGCCATCCTTGTCCAGAAAGCCCAGTACTGGAAAGGGAAGCGGGTGGATTACCGGAAGGCATACCCGGTTCTCGGCTATCTTGCTTACCACGCACCGGTCTACCTGGTGCAGTTTGAGCACATCTTCTGGCGGATCATAGAGGAAGGGCTTGCAAAACCGCATATGCGCATCCTCGATATCGGCACCGGGCCGGGGGTCGTCCCGCTCGCCATCATCGATCTCCTCGGGCGGATCGGGAGCGGATCTGCGGATATCTACGCCGTCGAACGATCGGAAGAGCACCTTGAGGCCTACAACGCCCTCGTCCCGGCCGCCGCCGCGGCACAGGGAGGCGCTGTCCGGGTGGAGAAACCCATCCGCGCCGATATCGGGACGCTCGGCGTCGGGAGTCTGCCTGACCAGATCGATGTTATGATCTTCTCGAACGTCTTAAACGAACTCCGCCATATCGATATCGACCGACGTGCCGATCTCGTCGTCTCTTTCGCAGAACGGCTTGCGCCCGACGGGACGATCGTCATCGTGGAACCCGCCGACCTCGAGAACTCGACCACCATGCGCCAGATCGTGCGGGCGATCGCGGATCGCAACCTTACGATATACAGCCCCTGTTCGTTCATCCGGGGGACGACCTGCAACCCCGCCCGGTGCTGGACGTTCGAGCAGAAAGGCGACATCCGGCCGACCCGGTTGATGGAGCGGCTTTCGGCGGAGAAAGACGGCTATCGGTTCGTGAACACCGATATCAAATACTCATCGGCGCTTCTCCGGAAGGATGCACTGGTGCAGCACACCTACCGTGTTCCACCGGGAGCGAAGTTTGCCCGGCTCTCCCATCTCCGCCAGCACCTTGATAGAAAGATCAACGTCGCCGCTGCGCTGATGTCGGGAAATCTCGGGGATACCCGGACGAAGGTCTACAAGGTCTGCGACGGGACACCCGCCGACCCTGCGTACGTCATCGTCCCGGCAACCCTCCGCGGCACGAACCGTGATGCGCTCGAAGGCCTCTCCTACGGTGATATCGTCCAGCTCTACGGCGTTCTCGTCCGGTTCAATCATGACCACGGCGCCTACAACCTGGTCATCCTGCCGGGAACACGGACGGAGCCGGTCGGGCGCCCGGAGGAAGAGGGCGCACAGCAGGCATCGTAGTTATGTCCCACCCCCACCGGTGCGGCATGGGCAGGCATCCCTGAGCGCGTAGAGGATCCCGCCGTACCCAAGGCTGACCGCGACAACCTGGACGATCATCCCGAACAGCGGGGTGGAGAAGAGGATCTGCAGGATCACGAACCCCATGACGAAGATCCAGATGCGCCCGGGCGTCCACCCCACATGGGATGCGATGAGATCGCCGAGGACGTATGCAACGAAGAGCGACGAGATCATCAGGGCGGCAGCAAAGAGCAATCCCGCAACGAGGGCTATGGGAAGGCCGACGACCGTGATCGCGAGGATGGCGAGGATGATCACCGATGCGATGATCGCGGCGAACCCGAGAACTGTCAGGATGACCGGATTTTTATCGATCTGCCCGACCACCGTCGAGAACATCCCGGGGAACGATCGGATGAGGAAGATCCCGAGGATCAGGAACCCGATGGCAAAGAGGATCGAGATGATATCGGGCAGCAGCCCCGGCTCTTCCGGTCTCTCGTAGGTCACGTTCCCGGCCGTCCCGGGGTTATTGAACGTGTCGCCCGATACCGTGAGGTTCCGGAGAACTGAACCCTCGTTGGTGACCTCCCCTGCCGATATGACCGCATCGCGCTGTACGACGGCATCCTTCCCGATCCGGACCGTGCCCCCCGTGATGAGGGCGTTCGTCACGTTCCCGTTCAGCTCGATGTTGCCCCCGGCGGCGAGCACCTTCCCGCCGACATCGCCGTTGAGGATCAGGGTGCCTCCTGCGGCGATGACGTCGCCGGCGACCGGCGCATTCACCACCACCATACCCCCGGCGGCCGTCAGGCTCTCCACAGGAGCATTGACGGTCAAGTATCCGCCTGACGCTACAACATCATCGGGGATAGGGGTATCGATCACCTGCTGATCCCCACCGAGGAAGGTGATCGCCTGAACTCCCGATGGGATGAGCAGCAGGCCGAGGATAAGCACAGCCATAGATCTCATATGCTCAGGGTAGGCAGTCCATCTCAAAAATGTTCGTGCGGAAAAAAGGGAATGATACCGGAGCAGCAGCGGTTATGGCCGGTGTGAAGATCCCACCCCGACCCGGAACCGTTCCCGCTACACCAGATCGCCGAGGCGGCGCTTGAGTTCAGCGATCGCCTCATCTCTCCTGGAGACGTCCAGGTCCTGGAGGGTGCGGATGTTCTCCTCGACCGATGTGGCCACCCATCCCACCGGGACGCCGGAAGCGGTGAAGAGTTCCTGCCACTCCTCAGAGCCGAATGGTATGACTCTGGCCAGTTTGCCGAGTATATTCCACTCGACAACCTGATAATCCTCCCCGGTGCTGGTATCCTCCACCTGTATCGATCGATCGTCGTTGCACTGGATGATCCGGGCGTGGATGACGTAGACACTCACCTCATTCCTGTCGGTGAAGGAGATCTGGACGATATCGCCTGGCTGCGGGCTCTCAGGGATCATGTAGATGACGATATCGCCTGGATACATCAGCCCCGGCTCGTAGCGATCGGCGATGCCGATGTAGCCGGTATCGGAGACATAGAGCCGGAGATACTCCTGGTAGAACTTCCGGATGACCCAGTAGACCGCGCCCGGGTGTGTCTCCGCCAGTTTCAGGAGGAGATTATGGATGGCGCTCGGGATGCTCTCCGGCCGATCCAGCACCCGGCGGGCCAGATCTTCATACGCCTCCACAACCCCGGCCACTTCCTGCGTTGCCTCTGCCATGCTAACAAACTCCGGCGCATAATGCCAGTGATAGAATAAAAGTGTTCCTCCGTATTCTCCCGATAAACCACCGGTATAACTGTGTGTCCCGACCCGGGAAGGAAGTGCGACTCCGGCACTGCACCCGGGTACGCACGAGGAGAGAACTATAACGCTTATATTCGACCGTGACCATACAGTAAAACAGAGGATTTTGATATGGGTGGCATAAAGGATACTACGTATTTTCACGTCCAGAAGACCCTTGCCCGGCGTTTCTCCCCCGGGGACGGGTGGCAGTTTGCAGGATCTCCTGCCGAGAGCACACAGGTGGGGGGTCTACTTACCCGCCGGTCTGCCGGCAGGACGGAACGGGTGCTCGTGAGCGTGAAGATGGCGCCTGAGGTTTCAGCCGGCACCATCGAGGCGCTCCAGGCTGCTGCAAGCTCCAGAAAAGCCGACAGGGCTGTTATCGTCGTACCCGGTGGAGCAAACGTCCCGGATGTCCCGGAAGGGGTCGACGTCCTTGAGATGGGCAACTGGCAGATCGTCGGCGGCCGCATCGCCTGGGCAAAGAATATCGAGAGGAGCGCGGTCCTCGAGGAGGAACGCGCAAAGAGGGGTCTCGCGTAACGCGACCCCTCAAACCTTTTCTCACATCCCGAAATCAAAGAGCGTCGTCCGCGATGGATCGACGTCATGCCAGTTCCATCCGAGCGGTTCGATGATCCGCGAGATGGGGCTTCTCAGGGTCTTATCGAGCATCGTCTCCCAGTCGACGACGAACTCCGGCGGCACCTGGTCGGCATACTCGAAATCGACCACATCCGTTCTCGGGTACTTTTCCGTGACGGTCTTTATGTAGACCCGTTTCGGCTTGCTGCCCCGCTTGAAGTCGGTCCCGAGATGCTCATTTGAGTACTTCGCCCCCCGGATATGGGCATCATCAGTCTCGTAACTGTCCAGGTTCTTCCCGATACCGCCCGGGATACCGGCCTCATCAAGGGAGTACTCCCCGCGCCGGTACTTCCTGATGACACCGCGAAGATACGCCTGCACATCCGTGAACGCATCCCCGCGGAGGATCATCTCGATGACGTCGTGCTGCACCTCCCGCGTGATCTGAGGAGAATCGCTCCGCCGGATCTCAAACCCGACGACATCGATCTCATCGACGTCTTTTCCCTCCTTCCAGACAAGATGCCCGGCGTAGCGTTTCTTCTTGCCGGCCTGGAAGAAGCGGCGGTAGACCTTCTCGAACTTGATCGAGAAGTAGTGCGTATCGGCGTTCAGTTCGCTCTTCGCAAAATCGCTGTAACTCGCGTTCAACGTTGCCTCGATATCCCTCGCGCGGGCGATCGTCTCCTCAAGATCGCCCGGCGGGACCTGCACCATACAGGAGTCGGTATCGCCGTAGAGGACGGTGTAACCGAGATCGGTGATGATATCGCGGGTGTGCCGTATGATAGCCCGGCCAACAGACGTGACGGCCGAGCCTATCTCGCGGTCGTAGAGCCTGAACCGGGTGTAGCCCGAGACGCCGTAGTAGGAGTTCATGATCACCTTCAGGACGTTCTGCTGGAGGTCGTAGAGGACGTACTCCGGTGATCCGAAAGGATAGGTGTTTCTCAAGTGCTTGCGTTCGTCCCGTTCCACAAGGAGTTCAGAGAGGATGCTCCTCGTCAACCCGTCCGGCTCCCGTGCAAACCGGATGCCGTTCGGCGCCCGCAGTTCGCCGTCCGGGCTCTTCGTCTCAGGGGAGGCGTTGATCGTCATCATCGCCATCGGGTAGAGCGATTTCAGGTCGAGGACAACCACGTTCTCGCGGAGGCCCATCGTGGGCTCAAAGACGGTCGCCCCCTCAAACTCATCGCCCGCAGCAAGCCCTTTTGAGGGGAGAACGAATTTTCCTGACGCTTTTCTGAGGACAAAGATATCGATGACGTTTGAGGAGTTCAGCGTCCGGTCGAGCGGGCACCCGACGTACCGGGCGATCTCGCGGTAAAACTCGATGATGTTGTTCTTTCTGTCGATCCCGACACAGAGTTCGACGTCTCGGTAGTTGTACTCAACGAGCCGCTTTACGTCTGATCGCCAGAGGCCGGTGATCGTCCCGCTATAGCGGACCTTCGTCACCCCGAGTTCTTCTTCGGCGATCGCATCGAGCCGGTAGGACTCTTTCTGCGCCTGGTGCATCTTCCGGTAGGCGCCGAGGAGATCGAATATCGATCTCCCCCGGATGGCGTTTCTTGCGGTCTGCCCCGGCAGGCGTGCAAGTGATTCAGCATCGATCTCGAGCACCGCCATCCGTCTCAGGATGTAGGGGACATCGAACTCCACGAAGTTCCAGCCCGAGAGGATATCCGGGTCGCGCTCCTTCACGTAGGCGGCAAGCCCCCTGAGCATCGAGGCTTCGTTTGCAAACCGGATGACCCGGTGCCGTTCGTTGAGGGAGAGATCAGGCGCATCACCCTCCATCATGCCGGGCTGCCAGAGGAGCGTCACGTAGTCGTCATCAAACGAATCCCAGCAGGTGACGCACAGGATTGGGTCGCGGTCAGGTTCGGGAAACCCCTCCTCGTCCACGCACTCGATATCCATGATGCACGTCCGGGCAGGGGCTTTGATATCGGCCGGCACAAGTTCATGATACTCGACCGTTGCAGTGCCGCCGCTGCCGGCCGGGAGTGCGACACCGGCGGTAAGATCGCAGTCGATCATGAACCGGGTGGTGAACGGGATATCGGCCTCGTAGTGTTGTCCGAACGTATCACGGACGGCACGGACGTCGCCGGGCCGCCGGGTGTAGAGACGCCGGAGGGGGATGCCCTGTATGGAGCGGTAGATCGCATCCTCTTCGACACCCTCGATCTCCTGCGGGAGGGCTCTCCCGTCCAGCAGATCGGCAGGCACATAGAAGTAAGGTCGGAATCCGGTCACGTTGGCCTGAATGGCCTTTCCCGAGGCGTCACGGCCGAAGATGTAGATGACCGGGGTCTCGGCGCCGATGTTGCCGTACTCGACCTGGTGGATGCCGATCTGGATCTTCCCGAAGTCGTGCAGGGTGGCAGGTACGCTCGTATGGGACCCGGATGCCCGGTCAGACATCGAACCTCCTGCAGAGATCCCGGACGAATCCTCCCGCTTCGGCCATCTTCTCGGACTCCCATGGATCGAGGTCCCACTCCTCGATACCGATGATCCCCTCGCGGCCGATCCGGGCAGGAACGCCGAGCGAGCAGCCGGAAAGGCCGTACTCGCCGTCAAGCACGCATGAGCAGGAGAGCACCTCCCGCCGATCCTCGAGGATCGCCCGGATCAGCATGGCGATATGGTATGCAGGTCCAAAGACTGTGCCGCCCTTGTCGCGGATCACCTCCATGCTTGCCCCCCGCATCCGGGAGAGGATCGCCTCCCGCTCGTCGATACCGGGATCAGACCCGGTCTTCGAGAAGAGCGGCACCTGGTGCTCGCCATGCTCGCCGAGCACCCAGGCAGGTCCTGAGATCCCTGCCCCGGTAAGAATGTTTGCGAAGCGGGCGCTGTCGAGTTGCCCGCCAAACCCGATGCACCGCTGCCGGTCGAGTTCCATCGACTTCCAGAGACCGTAGTTGTTTGCGTCCATGGGATTCGTGACGGCGATGACGACTCCCTCAAATCCTCGCAGGTGTCTGCTGCATCGCTTCACCACCGGTATATTGGCATCGAGGAGATCCGCCCGGGTCTTGATATCGGGCGTCCTCGGGGTTCCTGCCGCAAAAACGAAGATATCGGCATCCCGCATCGCCATTGTATCGGTGGATATCGAGAGATCGATACCCGTGTGCTGCAGGTCGAGAACCTGAGCACGGAGGATGGGTTCGTATGCGTCGTGGACGATGATCTCATCGGCGAGACCGAGCGCGGCAGAGAGAAAAGCCGTCTCACCCCCCACCTTTCCTACCCCTAAGATTGCGAGTGAGGTCATAATATCAGCCCTGTGTGTGGATACATTGTAAAAGACTGTGCGCGTGAACTGCCCTGCTGCACGGATAGCGGCCCGGCAAGGAAAAAGGGCATTCCGTTCCGATACCCGGGCTCCGTTGGGCGGAGCGCGTATCTCATCTTCATTGTACTTGGCGCGAGGGTATAATAATACCTCACCTCCCACCTTTTCTCAATGGTTGCGCTTTATCCAGGTCATATCGATCTCGGCGGCATCCGGTTGAAGAACCATCTGCTGCTCGCGGCCGGCATCCTCGGCACCACGGGAGCGTCGCTCGCCCGCATCCTCGCAAACGGTGCGGGGGGCGTGGTCACAAAATCCATCGGCCCGAGCCCGAAAGAGGGGCATCCCGGCCCCTGTCTGGTCGTGGTCGACGGCGGCATCATCAACGCCATGGGGCTTCCAAACCCCTCGGCTGCGTTCGTGGATGAGCTTGCTGCCCTTCAGGAAGAACCGGTGATCGTGAGCATCTTCGGCGGGACGCCTGAGGAGTTCCGGACGGTCGCCGGATGGTTTGCCGGGATGGCTTCGGGGCTCGAACTGAACCTCTCCTGTCCTCATGCGGAGGGGTATGGGGCGGCGATCGGGAGTGATCCTGCTCTCGTAGAGGAGTGTACCCGGGCGGTCGCCTCCCTCGGGGTTCCGACCTGGGTGAAACTCACCCCGAACGTCGCCGATATCGGCGCGATCGGGGCGGCAGCGGAACGCGGCGGTGCGGATGCGATCGTCGCGGTCAACACCGTGAAGGCGATGCGGATATCGACGGCACTCCGCCGTCCGGTGCTCGGGAACCGGTTCGGCGGGCTCTCGGGGAAGGCGATCTTTCCGGTCGCCGTCCGATGCGTCTACGACCTCTACGAGGCGTGCTCCATCCCGATCATCGGGTGCGGCGGGGTCTCCACCGCTGATAACGTCGTTGAGATGATGATGGCGGGAGCGAGCGCCGTCGAGATCGGGAGCGCGGTCATCGACGATATCGGTATATTCGCCACGATTGCAGACGAACTCTACAGTCCTGACGGCATCGATGCGAAGGAGATCGTGGGGTGTGTCCATGCGTGAACAGATGCCTCTCGGGGTCACGATAACGGATATCGTTGAGGAAACGCCGTCGATCAGGACGTTTGTCTTCGACCGCGAGATCGCTGCCCGGCCGGGCCAGTTCGTGATGGTCTGGGTGCCGGGCGTGGATGAGATCCCGATGGCGCTCTCCTCGCCGTCTGCGATCACCGTCCAGAAGGTCGGGGACGCGACCGCCGCCCTCTTTGCGATGCAGGAAGGCGACCGGATAGGGATACGCGGCCCGTACGGGAACGGTTTCTCGGTCTCGGGGAGGACGCTTGCCATCGGCGGCGGCGTCGGCGTCTCCCCGCTGCTGCCGCTCGTCGCGGCCGGGCAGGTGGACACCTTCCTCCTCGGCGCACGGACGGCCGCCGAACTCCTCTTCGCCGGCCGGATACGGGAGTCGGCGACGCTGATGGCTGCAACCGACGACGGCACCGCCGGCCACCATGGGTTTGTGACGGAACTCATCACAAGAGTGGATCTCGCGGACTTTGCCCACATATGCGTCTGCGGCCCTGAAGTGATGATGAAGGCGGTTCTCGCCATCCTCGACCGGGAGGGGTGCGCGGAGCGGGGGCAGTTCTCCCTTCACCGCTACATGAAGTGTGGGGTCGGCGTCTGCGGTTCGTGCTGCACCGACCCGCACGGCCTGCGGGTATGCCGGGATGGCCCCGTCTTCACGGGCGAGATCCTGCTCGACAGCGAGTTCGGGCATTACGCACGGGATGCGAGCGGGAGCAGGCACCGGATCTAAATGAGGGTGGATCAGGCCAGGAAGTCTTCCCGGGGTTCAATGAGGAGGGAGATGATATTCTCCACCCACCCAAACAGCCTTGAGAATATCGGGAGGTTGTCCTCCGGGGCTCCGGCATTTGCATCCACCACCACATCCGTGCCGCTCTCCGGGGTGGGGGGGGCGGTCACGTCGGCCGGCACCTCGTCTTCTGCATCTTCCTGTGGATTCCAGGCCTCAACCAGGCCGGGATCGTTTGTGAAGAGGTGGATCGACCGATCGCCCTCACCGCCCCCCACAACAAGGAATGAGCCGTCAGGTGTCACAGCGACGGATTCCGCACGGCCGGTAAGGCCGATCTCCTGGATTCTGGTCCCGGTGTGATCGAATACGTGGATCGCCGTACCGGATGCAGCAAAGATCCTGTCGGCCTCATTGGTCAGGGCTGTTGAGAGGACGGCATTCCCCACGGGACATTTCCAGAGGTGTTCGCCCTCCCCGGTGGAGAGGTAGAGGCACCGATCGATCGATCCGGCCGCCACGAACCGCCCGTCCGGGGTGAGTGCGATCCCCTTCACTGGTTTTCCCGTCCCGTAACTCCAGGACTCTCCTTCACGGCTGTTGAGGAGGTAGACCCCCTGGTTCTCGCACCCGATCGCTATCCTGCGGCCGTTCTCCGATATGGCGAGGCCGTAGCTGTCGGTTCCCATATCGTAATCCCAGAGTTGTTTCTTGTTCCTATCAAAGATGTAAACCGCACCGTTATCGCAACCGGCGGCGACATACATCCCGTTCGATGAGAGATCCACGCTGTGATAGACGTAGGTCGTCCTCTCGGTCCAGAGCAGGTTCCCCTTTTGGTCGTAGAGATAGAGTTTATCCGCAGCGACGCCGATCCGAGATCCTTCAGGCGATATCCCGACGTCGTTCACATACGCACCGACGGCGTTCTGCCAGAGGACGTTGCCCTGCTGGTCGAGAAGATACACCCGGGAACCCGCAGAGGCAACGATCAGAGAACCGTCGTGCGTTATCGCTACGGAGTTGACAGGACCGTTCGCTCCCAGCGCCCAGACCGGAGCATACTCCCCCTCGGCAGCGGAGGCCATCCCGCACAGAGCGATGGTAAGGAGGCAGAACAGAAGAAACGGCGTTACGATACGTCCGGCTCGAGATCGCTGGATCTCATGCCCGGAACCAGTCCGGACCGCCATGGTAGAACTGGATGAAGTCACTTCCCCCGATGACATCAGAGCCTGACTTGTCAGATGTTATATATATATGTTCCGGATGTCCGGGCATCTTCCAGCCCCGGGAGCCGTCAGACAATCCCCGCCCGGACTCCATCGAGGAGAAAGGGGGGATGCGGCGGCACCCCTTTCGGGGTGGCCGGGGAGGTATGCCGTCGACCCCTCCGCCGGCGCCGGCGATTCTGCTTATCGGTGTGGTACACAAAAGGCTGCGGGAGGCGTTCAGCAGGAATCGTGCAGGTCGCCGGTGACATTGCGCTCTGCCAGAGGTTCGATCAACTCGAGATCCTCAAGGTTGTTGATGTTCGTGAACGTCTTCAGATCAGGATCGATCTTCTGGATCATATCCATCTCCACATACCGGGTGTTGAGACTCCGGATCATCGGGCGGAGCGAGAGCGATTCGTGTTCCTCCAGGTAGGCAAGCAGTGCACCCCGCCGGTAGACCGCATGGAGCGGTTCAAGCATATCGGCGTTCCAGCTGGGAATGGCGGCATCGTAGCCGACAGCAGCGTCGAAGAGCAGCCGGACCACCCCCGGATGGATACAGGGCATATCGCATGCGGCAACAAAGATGTAGTCGCCGTGCACAGCAAGCGCTCCTGCGTGCAATCCGCCGATAGGGCCGAGGTCCCTCCGTACATCCGGTATGCACCGGATCTCCCCGAAGTGGCCGAACCGTTCGCATTGTTCGGGATCCCGTGCGACCACCACGATCTCATCCACCACCTCACGGAGGGTGCTGATGAGGCGGTCGATGAACGTCCTGCCCTGGAACGTGAAGAAATACTTCTCCCGCCCGCCGGCACGCCGTGCCGCACCGCCAACGAGGACAATCGCCGATCGCATACCGGTCATCCAGCCGTCAGAGCTGCTCCCTGAAACGAATCAGCCCGGCGATACATGCGTTATACGGTGCATCGATGCCGTGGCGTTCAGCAATTTTGGCCACCGCGCCGTTCAGGAAGTCGATCTCGGTCTTCCTCCCGCCGGCGATGTCCTGGAGCATCGACGAGTGATGGGCGGCCGTCGCGGGGAGCTGGGTCGTCCGGAGGTGCTCAAGGTATGCCTCTGCCGTCTCTCCGGGGAGGGTGACGCCTTCGGCTTCTGCCACATGGAAGGCCTCCTGGACAACCGCCGTGATGATCGCCCAGGCGTGCGGATCGGTGAGGGCGCCATAGGGAACGTTCATGAGAGCGCCGAGCGGGTTTAGCGCACAGTTGTAGAGCGTTTTACCCCAGATATCCGTCCTGATCCCATCGGTTGCCTCCGCCCGGATGCCGGCCTCCCGCATGAGGGCGGCAAGACCCTCGACCGCGTCATCCATGCCGAACGGGAACCGCCCGAGTTTCATCGGTGCTGCCTCCACCGAGACGTGGACGGATGCATCGCCCCGCCACTCGAACCCGGTGATGATCATCCCCCCGATGACCCGGTCGGTGAACCGCGCTATGATCTCCTCGTTTCCAATGCCGTTCTGGAGGCTCACCACCTCCCGCCCCCGGATGGCATCGGCGAACTGGCGGCAGATCGCCTCTGTGCCGGTGGATTTTGCGGTGATGATGTAGTAGTCGGCATCCTGCCAGGCATCCGGGAGGTCTTCGGAGCAGCTGAAGCGGTATGTGCCCTCCCCCCATATGCCGGTCATCAGGAAACCCCGCTCCTGCACCGCATCCGCATGCCGCATCCTTGCAACGGCATGGACGTCCGCAATGCAGGATAATTTTGCGGCAATGGTCAGCCCGACCGCACCGGCACCCAGGACCACGATCTTCATTTCATTATCTCTATGAGAGAGTTACCAGTTAATCCCTCCCTTCGGAGGCGCCGCAGACCTTCCCCCGGCGCTCCATATCAAGCAGGGCTTCCTTGATCGCCACGTCGGGAGAGAACCCGCCTATACCGGTCTTTGCGACGACACGGTGGCAGGGGATAACGAGGGGGGTTGGGTTTCTGGCCATCGCCGAACCGACCGCCCGGGGCGCGGTTCCGACTGCCAGGGCAATATCGCCGTATGTGGCGGTCTCCCCGCAGGGGATCTCCCGGACAGCGCGGTAGATCCGCGCAAAGGTCGTGTCACCCTCGGTCGCGACACTCCGGAGGGAGGCGAGATCCGACGACCGCCCGGCGCAGTAGCGCAGGATCTCGCCCGGCACCGGACCGGGGATACCCTCCCGCGCGAAACGCGCCCGGTAGATGAGATCGTCCTGCCATGCGACGTGGACATACCAGAGGCCGAACCGGCACGAACCGGTCAGGATCGCCATCTCTCAACCTCTTTCCGGAACTCTTCGATGGTGCATGCCGCCATCTCTTTCTGTATCCATGGCGGCAGCCCTGCGTGAACCCGGCGTTCCAGGAACCTCTTCTCCCCGATGACGAGTATACCCCTGTCCTCGGGCGTCCGGAGCACCCGGCCGAGCGCCTGCAGGGCACGGTTGACCGCCGGGAGGGTGTAACTGATGAACTCGCCCTCTTCGCCGAACTTCATCCGGAAGTAGTCGATCACCATCCGGCGGACGCGGTTGAACGGCGCGAGCGGGAGGCCGATGACAAGCGCTCCTGCGAGCATCTCGCCGCGGTAGTCGAGGCCTTCACTCCACTTGCCGCCGCAGACCGCAAAGAGGATGCCTGAGCGGCCGGTTCCCGGGAGGGCCATGAACTCACGGAGCATCGCTGCCGAGGCAGCGGTATCCTTGGACTCGATATAGATCTGCTTTTTCCGGATCCGGGGAGTGCAGCGATCCGCAAAGGTGTTCAGGAGGTCGTACGAGGGAAAGTATATCGCAAGGTTCCCCGGAAGGCGGGCAAACGTGGTGATGTAGTCCTCGGTCCGCGCAAGGTTCTCCCTGTCCCGGCGCATCGAGTAGGCGGTGGTGATATCGGTTGAGCAGAGGATGCGGCGGTTCTCCGGGGGGAAGGAGTTCGGGAGCGATATCGTCGTGACGGGAAGATCGCCGAAGTAGTAGCGGTGGTAACTCTCGATGGGGGAGAGCGTCCCCGATATCAGGACACAGCATGCGTGTGCCCGGGCGATATCCTGGAGTTTGGTGCTCGGGTCGATGTTTCGCACCTCAAGCGCCACGGCTCCGTCCTCCCCTTTGCGGTAGACCGTGAGGTAGGCCGGGTCGGCGGCGGAACGGAAGATCCGGTAGAAGAACTCGGTCAGCCGTTCGACCGCACTCTCCCGGAACTCGCCCGCCTGCATGTTCTTCTCGCGGATCCCTTCGCTGATCTTGAGGAGATCATCCACAATATCCTCGACGCTCCGGTAGAGTGTGCCGGAGAGGATCATCCGCTGGAATATGGCGGGGTCGAACCAGTCCTCAAGCTCGTGCGAACCTTTGAGCGCCTCCATGAACCGGGTTATCTGCGGGAGGATCTGGACGATGGCGTCCGCCTGCGGCGAGCGGCGGCGGCCGGAGAGTTCGTGGCCCGCCTGCACGATGTCCCGCTCCTCGATCGTCACGCTCTCGATGCTCTGGACGGCGTCGCCGCAGTTGTGAGCCTCGTCGATGAGCAGCATGGCATCGTGCCCCTCGATCCCGAGCGATTGGTAGATCTGCTCGCGGATATCGTCATCGAAGAGGTGGTAGAAGTTCACGAGCACCACATCGGCATCCCGGGCGGCGTGCATCATCGTATCATACGGGCAGATGTCGCCGCAGAACCCGGTGAGCTGGTCGGGCCAGATCATCTCGGTGCTCACCCGTTCGGCCCGGACGCGGAGGGCCGCCGACGGGATCATCTTCAGTCCCCCGTCCTCGGGCTCCACGAAGGATTTGCCGTGGATGAAGTAGGGGCAGATGAGCGGATGTTCGGGGTCCATCTTTCGGATCTGCTGTTTTATCTGCCGGTCGTTCGCCGGGACGAGCGATCCCTTCTGAGCCCGCTCCCGCATCAGCGCCGTCGAGAAGGATTTGACGCCCTCGCATCGCCGGTAGATGTCCCCCTCGCCCTTGAGCGGGCACATGCTGGACTTGCCGATGAGGTAGGCAAACTTGAGGCCGCCGCGCTTCTTCCGGATGAGCTCGAGCTCGCGCATGAACGTTGCAAGCTGGCTGATGGTCCGGACAGCGACGAGCACTTTACGACCCCGGCGTTCTGCAAGGAACGCGGAGACCACGCTCGACTTGCCGCTCCCGGTCGGTGCATCGATCATGGCGATGCCGCCGTCACGCGCGACGGTTGCGGCAACTTCAAGCATCTCCCGCTGATGTGGCCGGTACTCCCGGTAGGGGAACCAGTCGTCGAGGGTATCCATTGCATACATGGTCGACGGCTGGCATCAATGTAGTTTGGGTGCCCGGGGTGAAAGTGAAGCACGGATCTGCCCGGCATAACTCTGCTGTCTCCCGGGGGATCGTGGGGATATCGCTACTGGGGGTGGGGCCAACGGGGTCTCCCTCACCCGCGCCGGGACGATCGCTCGCGATAGCCGGGAGAGAGCCGTGCATGGCTCCCATCTCCGGGTCTCAATGGCCCATGGGAGCCTGCCCGGGAACACCCAACGGTGCGCATATCATCGCTGGTTCCTTCCACAGGCGATTAAAACCTGCCTGATTGCCGGGTAAGCCCCGGAGAGAGGCCGGCGGCGAAAGTATTATACTATTTACCGCACACTTCCCGAGTGAGGAAAGTATATGTCCTTCAAGACTGAAGTCATCGAAAAGATAGCAGCCCTTGTCACGGCTGCATTCGGCCTGGTCGCCGCTCTTGCGTGGAACGGCGCCATTCAGGAGCTCTTCAAGCTCATCTTCGGGGATCAGAGCACGCTTGCTGCAATGTTTGTGTATGCCGTTGTCGTGACGATCATCGCGGTGCTCGCGGTTGTCATGATCGGCCGCGCCGCAGCAAAAGCAAAAGGAGAGGATGAAGCGGCAAAGACGTAGATCCCGATCATCCTCTTTTTCAGGTACAAGACCATGAACCCGGGTTTACCGATCCGATGAACGGACATAACGGTCCAATGGAGCAGAACCGGACGGCGGATGGGCGGGATGCCGATCCGGGAGCACTCATATACACCGGGGGCTCCTCCACACAGCCGGTCACCATCACGGTCGTCGACTACGATGAGTCACACCTCGATGAGCGAACCTGCACCAGGCCGGAGGATCTCCGGACACTCATCCTCCGTCCGACAATCACCTGGATCAACGTCGACGGCATCCACGACGCCGGGATCATCGAGGCCGTCGGAGATGTTGCCGGGATACATCCGCTGACGGTCGAAGACATTGCAAACATCAGCCAGCGCCCGAAGATCGAGGATTACGGCGACTACCTCTACGTTGCGGTACGGGCATATTCTCCCGACAGCGACGGATTCGAGAGCGAACAGGTGAGCCTTATCCTCGGCAGAGGCTATGTCATATCATTCCTGGAACGGCCGGACGATCCCTTTCTCCGCATCCGTGAGCGCCTCCGCACAGGCTCCGGACGGCTCCGGGCCTCTGGGGCGGATCATCTCTTCTACTCCCTGCTGGATGCCATCGTCGATGGATATTTCGCGGTGATCGAGGATTTCGGGGATCGTATCGAGGAGGTTGAAGAGGTGGTGGTGGTAGAACCCGACCGCGATACCCTGCAGTCGATCTACGCCCTGAAACGATCACTGGTTCTGCTCCGGCGATCGGCCTGGCCGCTCCGCGATGTGATGGTGGAGCTCGAACGAGGCGACTCGCCCCTGATCCATGACACGACACACGCCTACCTCCGGGATGTCTACGACCACGTCATCCAGGTTGCCGAGGCGGTGGAGATCTACCGTGAGGCGATCACCGGAACCCTCGACGTCTATCTCTCAAGCCAGAGCAATCAGATGAACGAGATCATGAAGATCCTCA
>JAAZGM010000082.1 GCA_012511245.1 Methanomicrobiales archaeon
GGCACCGACCCGAAACCGATCCGGCTCCACATGCACTACCAGGACCGGCTTGTCTTCTACGTCCAGGCGGGGAAAAAGAAATACCGGCTCATGCTGCCGGGCGAAGACACCCAGTTCTACAACAGCCCCGAGCAACTCTACGAGAATATCCTCCAGGGCGGTATCAACGTCGTCTACGAGCCGCAGGAGTATTACCTCTCAGAAAAAACCCTCACCCGGCTCCTCGCCTCACAGCTCTCGAAAAAGTCAGACTACAGCAAAATGGAGGACGTCCGGGCGCCGTCCGCTATGTGGTGGTACGAGTTCATCGAGACTCTCGCCCGGGTCAAGGCCCGGCACGAGTTCTACACCCTCCAACTCGACGAGGCCGACGACATCTTCCCCTTCGGAGCCCAGGGCGCACACTGGCACCTGATCGGCTGGCTCACCCGCACCATCGTCCATCTCCGGAAAAACAACGTCTCCCTGCTCCCGGCAACCCAGGACATCAACCTGATCGACCACCGGATCTATGACCGCGTGAATTATTTCGTCTGGCTCCCCGGCAGCCGTCCGAAGGCCCGGATCTCCATGATTCACCAAAACCTGATCCGGACCCTCCCCCGTGGCTGGGGCATCGCCGAAGAGGCCAACAGTCGCTTCGGCAGAATCAAGTTCCAGCGCATCCCCCGCCAGCCCCCGGTCGTGCAGGCGGTAGGCCTATCGGGTATATAGTTCACAAGAATCTATATAGAAAACAGATAACTATATATAATACAATAACCCTATATCTTTTTGGAGAAAGCCTATGGGAAAATACCTAGAGTTTGCACGCGAAAGTTACGCCACCTTCCTTGTCAGCGGCAAGGAAGGTCTGCGGAGCCTCTATGAGGCTCGATGCCTGAGCGAGGACGCCAACATCAACGCCGTCCTCGGCTTCATCATGGTCGCGGCCGTCATGGCCATCGGCGTTGTCGTCCTGGCTACGATCAGCACCGCGACCCCTGCCCTGAATGAATCCAGCCCGTTCCATGCCCTCCAGGCCACCATCGAGACGACCACCGTCTCCGGGTATGGGCTGCTCGTCGTGAGCCTCATTGTCATCGCCATGGTCTCCGTGATCGGATACCTCATGATGATGGGCGGACGCCGCCAGTAAGGAGACCGGAAACCCGTTCTCTGTTTTTCCGGACATACTCATGCCTCTGCCTCTTCGCGGGCGGGCTCTCCCCGCCCTCGTTCTATCTTCTGCTCTATTCCCTGCCGTCTCTGCCGCAAACGTCACCGTCGCCGATCCTGTGCAGATCGTTCCCACGGCCTCGACCTACCTCCCCTTTGAGATCTGGACACTTCTCTTCGCCCTCACCTGGATCTGCCTCGGCCTCTCCCTCTGGTCAGGCATCGAGGGTCGCGACATGTGGGCCGGTCTCGCCGCGGTCCTTGCCGCCGCCGTCGCCTGGCTCTCGGGCTACATCAGTTTCAACACCGTGCATCCGCTCCTGCTCGCGGACGGCACCGTCCTCATCCAGCCCGTGCAGTTCATCATCCAGCCGCCCTACCTCGGCCTCTTCATGATCGGCGTCTTCCTGCTCGCGGTCGTCAATGCCTTCCGGGTGATCTGGCTCATCTACCTCAAACCGATCCGCGACATCGACCTGGCCAACCGGGGCTACGACCTCACCATGGAGCGTTAACAATGCCACAACAGATGACCCCCGAAGAGTTCGCCGCCCGGCGAGCAAACGAGGACGACCTCAACCGCCCCCTCCCGATCATGGGCAAA
>JAAZGM010000013.1 GCA_012511245.1 Methanomicrobiales archaeon
CCTCGACCGGGAGGGGACATACCTCATATACTGCCAGCGGGGCGGGCGGAGCCCCGGTATCCGTGAGATGATGCGCGAGGCCGGGTTCAATGAGGTCTATGAGATTGAGGGCGGTTTGAGCGCCTGGAAGGCTGCCGGGCTCCCGTTGACCGGGGTTTGACCCTCCCCTCATCCTGATACACGCGGAGATCGGAGGTGGATGGTCCGGCAACCGATCTCCTGTACGTTAGCGGAGTGCCGGGGATGTCCCTGTGGCTCCTTCCGGGTCCCCCGCTCCACATCTCTTCGTGCCGGCGGGCTCCATAACATTGATTTATCGTCAGATAACGCTTTTATTAGTTTTACTGTGTTTTTACGGTTTTAGAATCAATTCAAAAAGCTATTATCGGATGAGTTGACAATTCTGAATTGTAAAAGGTTGATCTTATGGCAAAAGCAAACATTCCTGCTAAAGGGGCAATCGTCCAGAGAGACTTTGAGACGTACTCGATTGCACCTCACATCCCGGGCGGCTTCGTCGATCCCGACTTCCTGAGAAAGATCGCCGATGTGGCGGAGAAGTATGGTGCGAAGTTCGTGAAGCTCACGGGCACCCAGAGGATGATCATCGTCGGTATACGTGAGGAGGATCTCGATGCAGTATGGGCGGAGTTCGCCGACAGTTCAAAAGCCATCGGTCTGACCATCCGGAGCATCCAGATGTGCCCCGGCACCAGATCCTGCAAACGCGCCAAACAGGACAGCCCGGGACTTGGATTTGCTCTCGACAAAGAGTTCTACGGCAAACCAGCGCCCGCAAAGTTCAAGATGGCCGTCTCGGGCTGCCCCAACTGCTGCAGCGATCCCTGGATGCGCGACCTCGGGTTCGTCGGCACCGATGACGGGTTTATGGCGGTCGTCGGTGGCAAAGGCGGTGGGACGGCCAGGCTGGCCCAGGAGCTTGTTGGGGGATTGACCGAAGAGCAGGCCCTTGCTCTGGCAGGGAAGGTGATCGCATTCTACCAGGAGAACGGGAAGGCTCCCGAGCGTCTTGGAGATACGATCGAGCGGATCGGCTTTGACAGGTTCAAGGAGGCCGTCCTTTAACCTGCAGATAAGATCACGTTTTTATTTTCTACAAAACAGCGGTATCCGGCAATACGCCGGAGCCATTCTTTTCCTAAAAAAAAGGTTAGCCGATATAGTTCAGATCTTCGCGGTTTTTGGCCTCTTCGGCCTCCTGGATCTTGGCCAGGATCTGCTCCATATCCTCAGCCCGCCGCTGGAGCGAGGTATGGTCGACCTCGATCCCGATCAGGCTGGAGAGCACCGCAAGAAGGCTGTCGGCGCTTTTTGGGTCGACGATGTAGCCGCTTGTCTCGCCCATCAGGCAGACGCCCTCGATCCCCCGTGCCTTGCCGAGACCGAGCAGGAGGCCGGATGCACCCACGATCATGCCGCCGCTCCCTGCATTCTCAAACGATCCTCCCGCGGCCTCCACCTCGGGACGGAGATGCTCCATGTTGACGGCACAGAGCACCCGCGGGCTCTCGACGAGGTGGCCGACACCATAACCGCCGAGTGTGTATATCCGTTCAACACCGAGATTCTCGGCGATATCCAGGTAATGTTCCGCGAGGACGTAATGGCCTTCGGCTGAACTGCTCTGGAAATCCCCGACGAGAAAGAGGGCTGTCCTGCCATCCTTCTCGCCGCGATAGATCTCGTTGCTGACGAGGTGGGTGATGCCCTGCTCGTTGACGACGACCTGCGGGGGGAAGTGGAGGGAGGAGATCTCTCCTATCTTCTCCGCATCGAGCTCGTGGATCAGGTGATCGGCAACGAGTTTTCCGACATGCCCTATGCCGGGCAGCCCTTCGATCAGGATCGGGGCATCGATCGTGTCATCCCGTAGAAAGGTTACTCTGACGTGTTCCATCTGCGTGCGGCCCTCCTGTATCTGCCGTATCTGTCCTCAGGTGAAAATCGCGCCGGATGGGCCGACCGGCTCGGTCGGCCGCATACCGGACAGAAGTTCGAGAGCGTGTATATCCGGTCGTGGGGACAGCGGCGAATGCGATTACTCATGGGGTCTTATCCGGCCTTCTGTCTCCGGATAAACCTGCCGGAGCCGCCGGCCCGCTCGACCACGCCGACGGCGGCGCTTGCCGCTTTCTCGATCGCCTTCTCGGCTTCTTTATAATCGGGTGCGGTCACTTTTATCCGGTATTTCGGGGCTCCAACGTAGATCAGGTCGATATCCACGTTCTCGACCTTCGGTTGAGCACTCCGGAGCGCCCGACGGATCACGTTGACGCCATCAGGCCGGGGCGATGTCAGGATAAGGTGTCCGGTGATCGTCACCCGTGATACCTTCACGTTCTCGTTTGCAACAGCGATGAGCGCTTCTTTGACCGGTTCGTCGAGGTTCAGTTTATCCGCTGCCTCGCCGCCGGTGGTGACGATATCCTCGAAGGCTTGATACAGCTGGCTATATTCGCGGTATAGGGCCTCTTCGATGATCTTCCTGTCCGTTTCCGATGCTTCGGCAGCGAACCCGATCCATTTCTCGGCCTTCTGCTCGTTCTTCCATTCGTGGATCTTCTCACGCCGCTGGTGCTCGTTTACGTCTTTTAACGAGAGATCGATGTGACCGCGATCGGAATCCACGTTCAGGACTTTGCAGACGACTTTCTGTCCTTCTCTTACGAAGTCCCGGATGTACTTGATCCAGCCCCGCGCTATCTCAGATATCGGTATGAGCCCTCTTCGCCCATCGTACTCATCCAGGGTCACGAACGCCGCAAAGTCCTTGACGTCCGCGACCGTGCAGACAACGAGCTCTCCTTCTTCGGGCCACTCTCTCTCGTTCATGCAGTTATCACTCAAGTATTGCCATTATCTCAGCTTTTATATCAGCTTTCCCCCCGTGGGGCTCTGCAAGGATACGTCCGCAGACATTGCACTCCACGACGGTGCTTGCTCTTTCAAAGACTACCTGTTCGTTCTCGCAGTCAGGACACTTTACCCGGAGGAATGTGCTCCTGTTCTCTCTGTTAACCCGGACCATTATCAACTCACTCCGTAAGCTCGAATTTGCCGATCCGGAACCCCGGCCTGAGATGCGACTTTCCGCAGACCGTGCACCGGTACTTCACGTTTATCTTCTTCGTCGGCTTGTCGCCGCCGGGCACCTTGTTGAATTTGCCCATGTTGCCCACTGTGCTTCTGCGTGCCTTCTGACGGTCGATCCAGTTGAAGTGGCGTACTTTGCCCTTCTTTACCTTCGCGACTTCGTGAACCTGGTGGCTCCTGCAGAACGGGCAGTACGTCTTGAATTTTGACGGCATTTTCATGATAGTAACCTCTATTCAATAGATTCGAGTACCTATATTACTTGTTAAGCCTAATATTTAAGGCTATGTCGTGCTCACAGAGCACATCTGCGTTGTTCTCCGGCAGAGTGA
>JAAZGM010000083.1 GCA_012511245.1 Methanomicrobiales archaeon
AACTGGATTGGAGAACGAGAAGTTATAGTCCCGGAGGACCGGACAACCCCCTCGACCGAAGTGCCTCTTCTCGACAATTCTGCTGCTCGCCCCAGTCCAGGGCGGTGTGGAGTTCCTGTTCGAGCAGACGGACCAGAGCCCCGTTTGAGGGCGCGATCACGCGCAACCATCCTGATTCACGGGCATCCCGGATCTCAGTTGCTCCCGGACGATCACCGCCCTGTTCTACGACCTCCCACCAGACGGCAGGGGGAATGAATACTCCCGAAAAGCGATGAAGCAGACTGATACGGCCGATCAGCGAGAGGTAGGCGAAGAATTACAGACTGCGAACGGCGTAAGCGATGTCCTGGTCGAGGTCTGCGTCGGCATAATGTCGGGGAACCTTCCGCGCTCCGAGCAGTTCCTCCCACCCCCACCGGGTCATTTCAGCCAGCGCCGCGGCCTTCCCGGAGGAGAGGATACCCCGCTGGTAGAGCGCCACAGCGAGTTCTCGCTGCAGTTCGGCGGCAACGGTGTCGGGAGGGAGCCGAAGCGCCCGGACGATATCCTCTGAGACCCTGATAGTAACATCAGTCATGGCAGATTCACCTGATGAATAAGGGGATGGGGGAGAGAACCAATAAATGTGGTGGTGTGCGGGGGAAGTTCTCCTTAATACACCCTCTTCTCCGGAACCGTCCCTCTGACCCCGCCCCGGGGGTCTGCCACGTCCCCGTCATACCGGGGGATGATATGGACGTGCAGGTGCATCACCGTCTGGCCGGCGGCTTCTCCCATGTTGACGCCGACGTTGTAGCCGTCGGGGTGGAACCGGCCGTCGAGAAAGGTCTTTCCCTCCCGGACGAGTGCGAGGAGGGCGGTGAGTTCTGCGTCGGTCGCGTCGAAGAGGTTCGCGGCGTGGCGGAAGGGGATGAGGAGGAGGTGGCCGGGGTTTACCAGAAATTTATCATAGCGGGCGTAGCAGAGGTCATTTGCGAGGACGATCTCGTCTTCGGATGGGTTGCAGAAGGGGCAGGTCAGAGCGCCCATGCTTCGTACCCCCGGGTGTGGATGAGGTAGGTGCATTGTTCGGCGAGGTGGTCGAGTGAATGCGGCAAAGAGGGTTCAGTGGTTCCTGGTTGAAATCCTGCAGAGATCGGCGGTGCCGCACCGTGCAAAATGTTAACCATCATGCCGTTCGAATTGATTTTAGACTTCGGATGCGGCACAACAACCAGATCCGCATGGCCTGAAGTCATAATCTTCTTTACTTCGGGAACATGCATAATAGGTAAGGACATACGGAAGGAAGAAGTGGTAATCAACGCGTGCAGTACGATGGATCTCTCCCGTGAAGCGCATCTGGGCGTGATGCAGCAGCCCCTCATTGGAGACGTCCGCCCTGTCGAGTCATCGGAGGTCGGGGCAGAAGCATGACTCCCGTTCGGATCTTCATCAGTAGCGTGCAGAAGGAGTTCGTCAACGAACGGGCAGCTCTCCGCAGTTACCTGCGGGGTGACGCACTGATGCGGCGGTTCTTCGATGTCTTCCTCTTCGAGGACGTCCCTGCCTCCGACCGCCGCACTGACAACCTGTACCTCGACGAGGTTCGGCGTTGTGACATCTATGTCGGGCTGTTCGGGAGCGACTACGGCACCGAGAACGCCGGAGGGCTCTCCCCGACCGAACGGGAGTTCGATCTCGCCACCGCCGAAAGGAAGTATCGACTCATCTATGTCAGGGGCACGGATGATGATGACCGCCACCCCAGGATGCGTGCGCTCATCGGAAGGGCAGAGGCCGGGCTGATCCGGAAGCGGTTCAACACTCCCGCGGAACTGGTCGCCGGGCTGTATGCGGCGCTCGTCGAGTACCTGGTGGAGAAGCAGTTGATCCGCTCCGGTCCCTTCGATGCGGCCCCGTGTGCCAGGGCGACGCCTGAGGACCTGAACCCTGAACGGATGGCATGGTTCATCCGCACGGCCAGAGCGACCCGTCGGTTCCCCCTCGCCCCCGATGCATCTTCCACCGAACTGCTGGAGCACCTGAACCTGCTTGATAACGGGCAGCTGACGCACGCAGCGCTCCTTCTCTTCGGAAAACAACCGCAGCGGTTCCTGATCTCCTCTGAGATCAAGTGTGCCCACTTCCACGGTACTGATGTGGCCAAACCGATCCCCTCCTACCAGGTCTACAAAGGCACGGTCTTTGATCTCGTGGACGCGGCGGTGGACTTCGTCCTCAGCAAGATCGCCCTCTCGGTCGGGACCCGCGAGGCCGGCCCGCAGGCCCCGGTGCGTTACGAGATCCCGAAGGAGGTTGTGGCGGAGGCGATCGTCAATGCGGTCGCCCACCGCGACTACACGAGCAATGGCAGCGTCCAGGTGATGCTTTTTGTGGACCGCCTGGAGGTCTGGAATCCGGGCACCCTGCCGCCGTCCCTGACGCTCGAAAAGCTCCGGGAGGCTCACGGTTCGGTTCCGGCGAACCCTCTCCTCGCCGAGCCGATGTATCTCGCCGGCTACATCGAGCGGATGGGCACCGGGACGCGGGACATGATCCGGCGCTGCACCGAGGCAGGTTTGCTGGAGCCGGAGTTCGCCGCGAGCGATGGGTTCCAGACGATCATCCGCCGGGCTCTGGCTCCCGGCCAGGTATCAAAGCCAGAGTCACAGCCACCTGGGGAAGAAACTAGGGAAGAAACTAGGGAAGAAACTAGGGAGAGAATCCTTGCCCTGATCGCAACCGATCCGACCATCACCATGAACGAACTCGCAGAACGGATTGGCATCACTCCGAAGGGGATCGA
>JAAZGM010000084.1 GCA_012511245.1 Methanomicrobiales archaeon
GACATACCTTTTTACCCGTCCGGACCGACCTATATGTACCTGAATACGGGGAAGCGTGAACCATACCGGTCAATACGGCGGCTCCCGGGCTCCTCCGTGCAGCATGGTCAACCTTTTTTGACATTCGAGCAGAATAACTGGAGAGGAAGAGAGGTTATGTGTATTGCAATGCCCGCTGAGGTACTCGAGATAAAAGAGGGCAACATCGGTGTCGTCGACTTCGGCGACCTGCAGCAGGAGGTCAGGCTCGACCTCGTCGACGTGAAGATTGGGGAGTTCGTCCTCGTCCACGTCGGGTTCGCCATCCAGCGCCTCAGCAGAGAGGAAGGGCTTGAGACCCGCGAGGTCTTCAGGCAGGTCTACGCTGCGATGGAGGAGTAATGCACGAGTACAGCATCGCCTACGATATCTATACGACCGCCCGCCGGGCTGCGCTCGATAACAACGCAACCGAGGTGAAGCGCGTCTCTGTGGATGTCGGCAAGATGGCGATGGTGAACCCCGAACAGGTGGAGTTCCTCTTCAACGTCATCATCGAGGACGATCCGCTCTTCTCGGGTGTGGAACTCTCGTGCCGGGAGATCGAGGCACGCACCCGGTGCTCCTGCGGTTATGAGGGGGACGAGCGGTTCGTCTGCCCCCGGTGCGGGAAACTCCCGGAGATCATTGCAGGAATGGAAATTGTAGTCACCAACATCGAGATAGAAGTGAACGAAGAATGAAAGTCAACCTCATGCACGGTGCCGGCGGCGAGGTGATGGGCGAGCTCTTGCACGTCATCACCAACCTCGAGCACAACAACGCCGGCGGGATCGGGCTCGAATCGCTCGACGACGGCGCGGTCATCCCTCTGAACGGCCAGAACATCATCTTCACGACCGACAGCCACGTGGTCTCGCCGATCTTCTTCCCCGGCGGGGACATCGGGCGGATCGCCGTCTCCGGGACGATCAACGACCTTGCGATGATGGGGGGGCGGCCGATCGCCCTCTCGTGCGGCATGATCATCCCCGAGGGGTTCGAGGTCGCGGATCTCGAACGGATCGTGGCGTCGATGGATGCGGCACTCGGCGAATGCGGGGCAAACCTCGTTACGGGGGATACCAAGGTGCTCGAACGGGGCGCACTCGACGGTATCGTCATCAACACCGCCGGGATCGGCGTCGCTGAACGGGTGGTGCGGGATAACGGACTTCGGCCCGGCGATGTTATCATCGTCAGCGGCACCATCGGCGACCACGGCATCGCCATCATGGCCCACCGCGAGGGGTTCGACTTCGGCGGCCAGATCAAGTCCGACGTCGCCCCCCTCTGGAAGCTCGTCGAACGAGCGCTTGCGGCCGGGGATATCCACGCCATGAAAGACCCGACGAGAGGCGGGTTTGCAAACGCCATCAACGAGATGGCAACGAAGAGTGGTGTCGGCGTCGTCATCGAGGAGGAGGCACTCCCCATCCGGACAAATGTCCGGAGCGCCGCCGGGATGCTCGGCATCGATCCCCTTGAGGTGGCAAATGAGGGCAAGGTCGTCATGGCGGTTGCGCCCGAAGATGCGGAGGCCGTCCTTGCAGCGCTCCGCTCCCACCCCTACGGCCAGGATGCGGTGATCGTCGGCGAGGTTGTCGAAGGCTCGAACGTGATCATGCGCACCGCCATCGGCGGAGAACGATTCATCGAACCGCCGATCGGCGATCCGGTTCCCCGGGTCTGTTGACCGGCAACCATACCCCTTTTTTTAACCCCGGCTCATATACGCGCGATCTTATATGGAGAAGCATGAGACGATGACAGAGGAGGCAGGCATCGAGGTACGCCTGGTGAACGTCTGGGATGTGGAGGTGATCGCCGACCTCTACCGGGCAGGGGGCTGGTGGAACGAAGAATGGAACCCCAAAGGGCTCCGCGACCTCATTGCGGGAAGTTTTGCCTTCGCCGTCGCCATCGATACGGCGACCGGCAAAGCAGTCGGTATGGGCAGGGTGATCTCGGACGGCGTCTCGGACGGCTACGTTCAGGACCTGATCGTCCTTCCCGGATACCGCGGCCGCGGCATCGGAACGATGATCTTATCTGCACTGCTCGATCACTGTACGACTACAGGCGTCACCTGGGTCGCCCTCGTCGCCGAACCCGGGACCGAGCCGTTCTACACCGCGCTCGGGTTTCAGAGGATGGAGGGGCATACGCCCATGCGGTGGTGCCCCGAAAGGAAGTGAACTATGCTGAGATTGGCTGACTTCAAGCCCGTAAGTCTGGACGACCGCGATCTATTCTCCGGGCATTACCGGCGGTTTCCCCAGGTGCACAGCGACAACACGTTCGCAAACATGGTCTGCTGGAACCATTACGCGGACTACCGGTTTGTGCAGGTTGAAGGATCGATCGTTCTCTCGAGCACCATCGATGGTGTGACGACGTTCCGTATGCCGATTGGCCCGAAGAACCCCACCCTCCTCGACGACGTCATCGATCTCGCGCTCCAGGAGGGGGGTGATGCGCCGCTGCTGATCCTTGACCCGACAAACGAGGAGCGGCTCCGGGAGACCTGCCCCGAACTTCTGCTCCACGAAGAACGGGACTTCTTCGACTACATCTACCGGACCTCCGATCTCGCCGAACTCGCAGGGAAGGATTATGCCACCATCCGCCGCCAGGTCAACCGGTTCAGCAGGGAGTATGCGTATACGGTCGAGGAGATCACGGAAGAGAACATCGAGGAGGTCTGGGAGTTCCTGGTTATCTGGTGCGAGTGGCGGGACTGTGACTCCGTGACGGTCCTTGCCGCCGAGAAAGACGCCATCCTCTTTGCCGTGAACAACTTCTTCTCTATCGGGCTTGAGGGATGGATCATAAGGATCGGCGGCACCATCGGGGCGATATCTGTCGTCGGGCCGGTCAACACATCCATGGCGGTCGTCCACTTCGAGAAGGCGCTTCCCGAGACCTATAGAGACATCTACAAGGTGATCACGACCGAGACGGCGGCCGCCCTCCGGGACCGCTACCCCTGCATCAACCGGGAGTGCGATATGGGCGTCGCAGGGCTCCGGGAGTCAAAGACTCGCTACCACCCTGAGTACATGGTCACAGTCCACCATGCAGCCCGGGGCGATCTGGAGGCGTGCCGTCGATGACCGCCGACCTGGTGCTCCGGAACGTATTGCTCCCGACGGGGAGGCGTGCCGATATCACCGTTTCCGACGGCATCGTCCGGCATGTCGGCGCAGCGGTGCGTGCCGATGAGACGATCGACTGCACCGGGTATACCTGCCTCCCCGGAGCGGTCGATATGCATGTCCATATGCGGGGAGGGGTGCAGGCCGAGAAGGAAGACTGGCGGACGGGCACCGTGAGCGCCGTCGCCGGCGGGGTGACGGTCGTCGTCGACCAGCCGAATACCGTTCCCTCTCTGACCACGCCCGAACTCCTCCGGGCGCGTATCCGCGAGGCGGAAGAGCAGGCCGTCTGCGGGTTTGCGGTGAACGCAGGCGTCGTGCCGGAGGCCGATCTTGCCGGGATGTGGGAGGCCGGCGCAATGGCGTTCGGAGAGACCTTCGCCGCACCGTCGAGCTACGGCGAGGGGCTCAGCACGGGAGCGCTCAAAGAGGTTTTCTCCCGCATTCATGCTCTTGGAGGGCTTACCACTATCCACGCCGAAGAGGTCTCCGGCCGGGCGCCGGCGACGCTTGCCGATCACGACCGTGCACGACCCGGTGAAGGGGAAGCGCGCGCTGTCGAGGAGATCGCCCGCCTTGCACCCCCGGGTATGCGGCTCCACTTCTGCCACCTCAGCACAGCCGCCTCGGTCAGGGCAGCACACGGCACGGTGGAGGCAACGCCGCACCACCTCTTCCTCTCACACGGGATGTTTGAGGATGGCGATACCCGGGCGCGGGTGAACCCCCCCCTCAGAGACGAGGAGACCCGGCGCGCTCTCTGGTCATGCTGGGAGAGGATCGACGTGATCGCCTCGGATCACGCACCGCACACCCTTCGCGAGAAGAAGGTGCCATTTGAGACCGCGCCCTCCGGCATCCCGGGAGTCGAGACGATGGTGCCGCTCCTTATGGTGGCAGTGCAGAAGAGGCAGATCACCCTCGCCTCGGCGATCGAGAAGACGTCCTGGAGGCCAGCGGCCATCCTCGGCATCCCGCGTGCCGGGTTTGAGCCGGGCGACCGGGCGGATTACGCCCTCTACCCGGACGGGATCACCCGGATCGACTCTTCGTGTCTCCATGCAAAGTGCGGCTGGTCACCGTTCGAGGGGCTCGAAGCGGTATTCCCACAGGAGGTTATCATCAGAGGGGTGCGGGCTTATGCTCACGGCGATCTCCGGGAAGCCTGCCCGGCATGGTATCCCGGGCAAGGATATTTATCCCCACAGAATTAATAATACCGAGCCGATAAAGCGCACCTTATAGGTCCCCGGGTGATCATCTGGCGAGACGCCCGGACATGATCCGCGGGACAACCCGGGTGCGCGACAGGCACGCCCGGCATATGGGTTCGATCGGGTGAGGACCGGCACAAGCCGCCTGTGAACATCGATCGTTAGTGTCGGGCGACATCTCTTTCAAGAGGACTCTTCTCATGGACACCTACGCCGATGCCGTCATCGAGACCCTGCATGGGGTGACTATAACGCTCGACGTCACGGCGGGTGCAAAACGTTCGGCGTTTCCTGCGGGCTACAACGAGTGGCGAAAGAGTATCAAGTGCCAGATAACGGCCCCCGCTGTCGGTGGAAAGGCAAACCGTGCTATCAGTGACCTCCTCGCGGAGACATTCGGAGTGCCACGCACCAGTGTGGAGATCATCACCGGACACACATCCTCCCAAAAGGCCGTGGCGATCGCCGGTATATCGAGATCTCATGCCCTCGCGCGCCTGTGCGCCGCCGGAACCTGATCTGGTGCGGGCGAAGGGAGCGGGACACCTGGAATAGGGTGATTTTTGCCGTAAAAACCCGGTACTGAGCGATATGGTAAAATATTCCCTTAAAAAAGCACCTCCTTAGAGTTCTCCTTTAAATAATCTTATGCCCGTTCTGCCATCTGATTTAAGTAATTGCACCATAGATATATGAACAGACCGTACGTCCGCGCAGATCAAACCCTGTGCAGGTGCGGAAATAAGGCTTATCCGTATAAAAGGGGGCATGACTCCATGTATTCACCAGATACCACGAAGTATCTCATTCACTTTACTCTGCAGATCGAGGGGGTGGTCGATAAACCCGATGTAGTGGGCGCCATCTTCGGCCAGACCGAGGGGCTGCTCGGCGAGGACCTCGACCTGCGCGATTTACAGAGAACCGGCCGCGTCGGCCGGATCGATGTCCAGATCACCACGAAGCGCGGAGAGACAAAAGGCGAGATACTCATATCGTCCTCGCTCGACCGGGCGGAGACCGCGCTTCTCGCCTCGTCGCTTGAGACGATCGACCGGGTCGGGCCGTGCACGGCGCACGTGACGGTCGACCGCATCGAGGATATCCGGGTGACCAAACGGCGCATGATCATCGAACGCGCCAAAGAACTCCTCCTCGAAGAGTTCGATGAAGGTACCATCAACAGCGACGACCTGCTCGATGAGGTCAGGGAGACCATCAGGATCGAGAAACTCGAGTACCTCGGCGACGAGCGGGTTCATGCGGGGCCAAACGTCGTGGACTCCGATGCCATCATCATCGTCGAAGGGCGAGCCGATGTCATCAACCTGCTCCGCTACGGGATCAAGAACGCTGTTGCGGTCGAAGGAACCAACGTCCCACGCATCATCATCGAACTCTGTTCGCAGAAGACCGCGACGACACTGCTTGACGGCGACCGCGGCGGCGAACTGATCCTCCGCGAACTCCTTCAGGTCGCCGAGATCGATTTCGTGGCTTACAGCCCCCGGGGCAAGAGCGTCGAGGAGATGAGCCGCAAAGAGATCGTCAAGGCGCTCCGAAACAAGGTGCCGGCAATGGGGATCATCGACCAGATTCCCGGGGAGGGGAGACCCGAACGGCTGCCGGTCCATGCACCCCGGGATGATGCACAGGCTCCGGCCGATGCGAACGAGGGCATCCGGGCGCCACGCAACGAATGGCCCTCAAAATCCCCCACAACGCTCGGGGAGCACATGGCCGATGTCCGGGATAGAAAGATTGCGCGTTTCCTCTCTCCCGATTACACCGTTCTCCTGGAGTCGAACGCCACCGAGATCGAAGGCGCTCTCCAGAACCTGGATGGCGACGTCGAAGGACTTGTCGTCGACCGTATCATCGACCAGAAACTCCTTGACCAGATTGGAGGAAGGGATCTCGAGTTCGTGGCTGCCCGGGATTTCAAGGGGATCATAAAGCGTCCGCTCTCGATCAGGCTCATAAAGATTGGATAATGGATATCCCGGGTGCAAATATATATATAATTATATCTACTATTTTTATTCCTGGGAGTGAATATGCACAAAGACGAGCTCATAGCCTTACACGGGATTCTTACTGAGATTAAAGACTTTTTTGAGTTACAGAACCCAGAGTTGAAGTTCTCGCAGTATTACGCGCTAAAGATAGATCCTTCTCAGGTGCATAAGAGCAAGATGGAACATAAGTATGCAATATTCGTGCTCGGCACGGAACTTGCGAATGCCATGAAAGACGTGGAATTCTCGTCATCCGGCCGGATCTCAGCCAGGATGAAAGAACTCGCAGAGAAGACGTTAAAAGAGATAGAGTATCTCCAGTGAAAGTTTCACGCCCTGCGCATCGTATCGATGATGCGGTGCAGGACCAGAGATTTCCACTCCTTCAGGCCCGCATCTCGCGTTCGCACTCGGTGAGATATCGGGCGAGCAGTGTCGGGATGGGTGCCGCCATACAGTGCCAGTTCGGCGTCCCATTCACCTCAAGGACTGTGTAGCCTTCCGGGTCACGGAGGAGATCGACGCCGCAGTAGTCGATCCCTATCGCTGCCGCCGAGGCTTCGGCAACGGCACGCATCTCGTCATCGATCACGACCGGCGTCCCGATCCCGCCCTGGTGGATGTTGTGGGTCAGGGAGTCAGAGACCCGGGTTATTGCACCGACAGCCTCACCGTCGAGGACAAATATACGGAAGTCCCGATCGTTCTTCACATACTCCTGGAGATACCAGGGCCCCGGCCCAAGTTCTCCGGGTTCCGTCACGAGTCGGATGCCGTTTCCGTCATACCCGTAGAGCGGTTTATAGATGATCCTCCCGTGCCGCCGGAGGAACTTTTGCGCCATCTCCTCAGACTTCACGTAGGCTGTGTCCGGCGTTCTCACACCGTTTGCAAGGAGGAGCGCCGTCGTCATCACTTTGGATGCACAGGTAACGATACTCTCAGGCGTATTGACGACGCGGTTATGGAGCGAGAGCACGTTCAAGGTCTCGAACTGGTGACCGTCCTGTCGGATACCGCAGGCCCATATCACCTCATCCTCCAGCCCGGAATCGAGGGGATCGATGGTATCGAGGTTCAGTACCTCGTATCGGGTGCCGGCTTTCTTCAGTTCCCGCATAACAGCACCGGTCGAGTTATCATCCGGCGTATCGGTCGGTTTTGGTATGATGTGGATCATGCGCTTCACGTCCCGCTTCCAGAACAGCAGTTCACGGCCAGGGGGTTTACAGTACCATTTTGTACCTTAGCAGATATAACCAATAGGGAGATACCATGCAGAAGAGCCCGGTCTGCATCATCGGGTGTGGAAACCCCTTCATGGGAAATGATGGGGCAGGGATCGCGGTGATGCAGCGGTTTGAAGGGAGGTTCCCGGAGGTCGATGCAATCGACGGAGGCACCGGGGGGTTTGGCCTGATCCCGTTGATGGAGGGCTACGAGAAGGTGGTGATCGTCGATGCGATGGTGGGCATCGGCAGCCGCCCGGGTGAGGTCCTTACGTTTGAAGTCCCACCGTCATGGGATCTTCCGGCATATACGCTCCATGATATCGGGATCGGTGAGGTGGTGACGATTGCCCGGGAATTCGGGTATGCCGGTGAGATCGTGACGATCGGGATTGAGGTCGGCGAGATCCAGGAGTTCAGCCGGGACATCGATCCCGGGGTGGAGGAAGGGATCCGGACCGCCGAACAGAGGATCCTCACCATCCTCCAGAAATGGAGCGGTGAGCTCAAGGGTGTGAACGCGGATGAACGGCACCATACTCCACCAACTACCACGGAATGAGCCTCTCCACGAAGGATATGAATAACAAGATTTATCTTATACTACGGAACTAAAGTTGACTGAATGCAGCTGCCACGCGGTCAGTTCCATCGCCTGATCAAATCTACAACACCCCGTGCCTTGATGGATGAGGCAATCTCAGAACGGTTCACGGGGACATGCACGATTGTTCTGGGAAGTGAGAACGCTGCCCTGGTGTTGAAAGACGGTCAGATTGTGCTTGCCAGCTACGGGAACATGAAAGGGCAGCATGCACTGGATGCGGTGTTAGAAAGGGAGATGAACGATGCGGCGGTAGAGCAGAACATTCTGACTCCTGAACAGGTGCAGCTCGCCCTGGAGTTCAATCCTCCGTATATGATAAAGAAACCAGGAAGATCAGGCGAGACGCCGGCAGAAAAAAATGTTCCGGTGGAGACGCCGCCCCGGAGGTCTAAGGGAGCCGATGCACCCCCTTCATCCAGACAACGTCCAACGCCCGCTGCAGAGGTGCACCACATCCCCATGCCGGGAGTGAAAGCAGCGCAGAAGACAACCAGAACATCACAGTCGGGAAAGGACGAGTTCAACGCGCTTGTCCAGAACATGGAAGAGATAGATATCGAGCAGCTTGTCGGCAGTTTCAAGGTAAACTGTAAGGACATCCTCAAAAAGATTCACCTCGACCACCTCATCAAGGACAAAGACATCTAGCACAGGAGCTGGTAACAGAATGGATTCGACAGGTAGCATCCAGTTTTTTCTCATCCTCCTCACGATAATAGCGGTGGTGGGTTTTGCCGGTATTATGTATTATCTTGCAGGGATCGCCCGTAGTATCAAAAGGCTGGGTGGTCCGGCAGTACCGGAGACACCGCCTGGTCCAAAACCCACTGCACCGGCCTCCCTTCCCCCTCTCAAGGCCATCAAACCGGGGGAGATGGCGAATCTTGAGGAGACGCTTGGTGCAATCAGCAAAAAATACAGCCTTATATCCCTGACACTGGCGGCCGCAGACGGCCTTCTGATCGGTTCAACAAAGCCGGGAAGTGAGAATGAGGCAGCACGATATAGCCACCTTTACTCGCGGGGAAAACGGCATGGGGAAGGGGGAGTGGAACTCCTCGGCATCTCCTACCGCGGGGAGACGGTGGTCGGCATAGCCCGCCCCTCCGAACATCTCTCCAGCGAACTGATGAACGCGCTCGAACAGGATATCCGGGAAACCCTGCAGCACTGGGTATGAGACCGGGAAGATCAAGACGGCAAGTGATTACATGGTAAAAGTATACACGATTGCGTCCGGAAAAGGCGGCACCGGAAAAACAACAGTCACAGCAAACCTGGGTCCGATGCTTGCCCAGTTCGGAAAGAAGACCTGCATTCTAGATGCCGATGTCGGAATGGCGAATCTCGGACTTATCCTCGGGCTTGAAAACCTGCCGGTTACCCTGCACGAGGTGCTGGCGGGCAAAGCACGTGTCCGGGATGCTATTTATGACGGGCCGTTCGGCGTGAAGGTAGTTCCGTGCGGCCTCTCTCTTCAGGGTTTCCAGCAATCAAACCCCGATCGCCTCAAGGATATCATGACCGACCTTGTGAGCGAGTTTGATATCCTGCTCCTGGATGCCCCGGCAGGGATCAGCAGAGACGGCGTCATCCCGCTTACGATTGCTGATGGGGTGATCCTCATCGTAAACCCGGAGATCTCCTCGATCGTCGACTCCTTGAAGACAAAGATCCTGACCGAGACCATCGGCGGACACATCGAAGGGGCGATCATCAACCGGGTCACAAACATGGAAAACGACTTCAACACCGCACAGATGGAGAAACTCCTGGGAGTCCGGATACTCGGGGTCATACCAGAGGACCCGAATGTCCGGCGCGCATCAGCCGGGAGAACGCCGATCGTGGTGAAATATCCGACATCCAGTGCATCTCGTGCCTTCAAACGCCTCTCCGCCGACGTAGCCGGCATCGAATATACTGAAGATGAGGCAAAACCATCGAAAGAGAGCTTTGTCGACCGGCTTGCCCGGGCACTCTTCCGGACGAAAACGTGAGGGGAACGCCAAACCCCGTCCCGCTCATCACTGTACCGCATAAACTTCATTCTTTTTTCCGGGTGTCCCGGCGTACATACGAGCAACCGGCAGCGACGCGACGGGTATATGATACCTCTCCCGGCCGGCCGCTCTCGCCTGTACTAGAGCGCAACCATTCCCGGGATAACTCCTGAAACACACCATACAACTCAAAAACAGGGAGAAAAGGCACAAAATCCAGAATTCTCTTCTCAGGAATAAGGTGTTGTAGCGAACAAACTATATACTTTTAATAGCAGGGAGTATCAACCATTCTCTGAGGCTCACAATGGAGATACATGTGGATGAAGACGCGTGCGTCGGGTGCGGTCTCTGTGTCAAAGATTGTCCGATGCATGTGTACGAACTCCGGGATAATGTGAGTGTCGCGGTCAGGCCGAACGATTGTATGGGATGTCTCTCCTGTCATGAGATCTGTCCGGCCCAGGCACTTGAGCATCGGGGAATCTACCCGGCAAAGAGGCACTACATCGACATCAGGGTCTGCGAGATGATCAGGAAGGTGATCTGATTGAGTGCTGGATATATCGACGAGATGCACGAGGCTTTCCATTCTGATCTTGTCTACCGATCTGAAGATATTCCTCTTGACTGTTCGCCCAAAGCAAAAGACCTGGAACAGACGCTCCACGGCGTGATGAAACTCAACGGCCTTGTCATCAGGTCGCTTGAAGAGATCGCCGGCCGCGGGGCAAACGCAGTCACCTACCGTGCCGGAAAGAAGTTCGGCCACGAGGTCGCCCAGTACTTCCAGAAGCGCGAGGATGTAGAGGGAGCGCTCCATGAACTCTCCAACCTGCTTCGGGGCCAGTACTCGTTCGAGGTCTGGAAGCCCGAGGACAAGGAGAAGTTCATCATCGAGGAGAACGGCGAGACGTTCATCTACCTCGTCTTCCACGACTGCATCGTCCGCCAGACGCTCCGGCGCA
>JAAZGM010000085.1 GCA_012511245.1 Methanomicrobiales archaeon
CCTCCTCCCGGGCGGTATCGAGCCAGAGGCCGATAGCCACCTTCACTTCAGAGAGAGCCTCCTCTTCCGTCTCGCCGAACGCGGAACAGCCGGCAAGCTCCGGGACGACGGCGATGAACCCCTCGTCTTCGTCGCTGAAGAAGATCACAATTGCGTAGTTATGCGGCACCTCAATCACCTCGACCTTGCGGAACCTCACCGGGCCGTTGAGTGTACAGCTCGACACAATCCAACGCCCATTCAAACGCCTCCTCGAAATTCGGGACAGCCTTCATCTGATGCCGGAGCGATGCGTTCCAGGACGCTGAGAACCGGTTACGCCTCCCCGCGAGCACGGAGTTGTCCGGCACGACCTCCTTGCATTCGCATTTCCGGAGGAGAATGCTCCTCACGGCGTCCGGGTTCACGCGGTCGGCCAGGTGCCGGATATCGTAGATATCCCGCGGACGTATCCGCTGGAAGAGAGAGCGGATCTTCTCGGCCATGATCTCCTCCAGGCAGTAACAGGTTACCCCGGCGGTGAGTTTGTCCGAGTACGGGTGGTAGATCTGTCTCTTCTCAACGGGGAGCAGAACACTTTCGTTACTCATGGTCGTGAGGTCGACGATGATCTTGGTCGGGGTGGATGCGTTCATAGGGATGATCCTGAACAAGGCCGTCGCCCGGAATCCGGTTGTCGTCTCGATGATGTCGATATCCTCCTCGAACCTGATGCCGCTCTCCTCTCGCGCACGGGATACCGCATCCTTCACTATCTCCCGCAGGGTCTCCTTTTCGTACGGCTCCAGCAGGGTGAAGTCGAGATCGTCCGAGAAACGGTAGTTCTCAATGAAGACTTTCCGTATTCCTGTCCCCCCTTTCAGCGCCATGGGGAGGGCGCTCAGATGAGCGAGGAGCCAGTTCTGTGCATAGTCCCGCTCGATAGTCGATGGGGGAACCCCAAAGGCACGGGCGGCCTCTTTAATCTCCACGATCGGTATCACTCGGAGTTCTCCTGAAGCGTAATCTCGGTGTTGATGACCAGCCGCCACCTCGGATCGTTCTCGCCCTGGTGCGGCATCGTAGGATCGAGGAGGAGGTACCTTCTGGATGTCGGAAGAGGCAGATCCAGTGGAATTCCTAGGTGTTCGCTCAGGTACCCAAGCCTCCGGACAACAGCGTTGTTCCCGAGCTGCTGGGCGTATCGACTCAGGGTCTCGCGATCCAGTGATGCGCTCTCCAGCGCCTTTGCGACCTCGACGATCCCTCCCGCGTATTCGGGTCTGTCGAGGCAGTCGATCACAGTCTTTTCCCTGTCGGTGACGGTGACCGGTGTCTCCTCGATCCATTCCTTCTTGAACCCGAAGAACTTCTCCGGCTTTACCCGCACGATCCGGTAGTCCACGCCGAATACCTCAAGCTGGTTCTTCTTCTTCCGCGCCGTCGTCTGGACAAAGACCGTTATCGGGATCTGTTCGGTCAGGCCGTGGTAGTGGAGAGCGCTCCAGTATGCAATCGCGGATGGCCGGACGAGGTGCGATGCAATCACGAACTCGTGGAGCGTGTACTTGCCCTTCTCGCTCTCAAGCGGGATGATCAGGTACTTTCCCCTCTCGATCCGCTCGACGAAGCCCCGATCTTCCCACCGGGAGAGCATCACCGAAAGCACGCTTTTCGGGATCTCTGTCTGCCTGTGCAGCTGCTCAAGCGTGAACACCTGCCCCTCGCGGGCGATGGACTTCAGGATCTCGATCGTCACTTGCTGTCCCTCACCTTCCTCATATGGTACACCTACCTTATCAAAATTGTTAATTTCGGTGTACTGTATGGTGATACACACCCCGTCCGTGTGCAGAACCGCGATCATACCGGATATCTCCAGGGTCGGAATAAGCGAGATGCATCCGCCCTTCCAATTTATCCGTGGGGCATGTGAGGGAGAAAGATCGCGTCACGCTTCACACCAGACCACCTCGCTCTCCACATCCTGCCGGATGAGAGGATCGATCCCTCCGACGGTGAGCAGGTCGACCTTCCGCCCATAGAGTTCCTCCAGGAAATCAGCGAGCGCTGAAAAATTCCGGAACGTGAGGTGGTCCGGCGACAGCTCGACCAGCACATCCACATCGCTCTCCGGCCGGTCATCGCCCCGAGCAGTCGGCCCGAATATGCCGATCTTCGTCACACCGAACCGCTCCCGGAGCAGCGGGAGCACTTCTTCGAGTTTTGTGACGAAGTTGCTCTTCTCATCCCGGCGCACTTGGACTGCCATACGGGTTCTGCTCGCCTCCTGATCGTACCTGGGGGCATAAACCTGTCTCGGGCGAGACGGTGATAAAACTGCTATGTCCCTTTTTAATCCAGATTGCTAATCTACAGCACTTAGTAACTCCAGATCTCGTGGCTTAGCGGCGCCTGGTTTAATACATCCCGATAATGTCGCCACTGTGGCATGAACCGATCCATTAATTCCCTGAACCGGTCGGTGTGATTTCGCTCCAGCAGGTGCACCATCTCGTGGACGACAACATATTCGAGGCACTGAACCGGTTTCTTCGCGAGTTCTAGATTCAACCAGATCCGCCGGGCATCGGTGTTGCAACTGCCCCATTTGGTCTTCATCTTTTTAATTCCCCAGTCATCTACTGTCACCCCGAGCGTCTCCTGCCACGTATCGACCAGTGGTGGGATCAGGGCCTTGAGCTCCTTTCGATACCACTTGAGCATGATCTGTTCGCGTCTGGCGGCATCGCTTCCCACTGGAACATACAGATCAATCCTTGCCTTGTTAACCTCAACCCCGGACGGGCCTGCGTGTTCGATGACATTTAACAGGTAGCGTTTGCCGAGGAAGTAGTGTGTCTCGCGGTAGGTGTACTCTCGCGGGCTCTGGCGTTCCTGGGTCTTGAAGTGGGTCTGCTGCCGTTTGATCCACGGCAGTTTTGTGATCACCGCCAGCCGCACCGCTTCATCGTCCACGCGTAACGGCGCCGCCACCCGGACCCGGCCTTCAGGAGGGTATACCCCGAGATGCAGGTTCCGGATGTCCTTACGGACCACGTCGACCTGCACTCCACTCACAGAGATCCGGTGCATTCAGGTGTACTCCGGCTGGTTTTTGACCAGTTCGAGGACGCTGTCGAGTTTATCGTCGCCCTGGACGACCTTCTTGATGGCAATACGGACCATCTTCGTCTTAATGGAGTTGTGCGTCCAGTCGTCCTGTTTGGTCAAGGTTACCGCTTCATGAACCGCGAGTGCGATTGCTTCGTCCTCGCCGAGGTTGTCGTAGAGAGCCTGTTTTGCGGGGCTGTCCAGGGTCACAGGATACCGTGCACCATCGCCGGGGCGCTTGATCTGTTTTGTCAGTTCGACGATCTTTTTTAAGTATTCCTGGTACCCGAGTGCCTGCGCCCGGCGTTCTTTGATCAGCGC
>JAAZGM010000086.1 GCA_012511245.1 Methanomicrobiales archaeon
GGGGCGATATGATCCTCGACCCGGTCAGGTCGGGGGGGACGCTCCGGGTGGGCGGGGAGGAGACGCTCGCCAGTGTGGACGTGACCCTGCTGAACCAGGAGGACCCGAAAAAATACTACTGCAACCTGATGAACTTCTCCTACACACCGAACGGCAACTTCTGGCGCGACCAGGGGTATACCTGGCAGTATGGCTACACCAACGTCACCGGGGCGGGAGGGCTCCAGACGCCGCTCGATTACGTGGATATGGATGAAGTCAGCAGGGTGTTGGTGGAAGAATCGAGCTTCGCTGCCTCACTCATCGAGATCGAGCACGAGGGCACAGGGAGCATCTGCACCGACATCATGATAACGCTCGTGACGTTCAAGCCCGATGAGAAGCACATCATCGCAAGCGGGAGCGGCGTGGGGACACTCTCTCTGGACGTGTCGGTGGAAGAGGGGGAGATCGACCCGACCGAACCCATAGAGATCGCGGTCAACAAGAACCTCCCGGTTCCGCTGAACACGCCACTATGGCAGAAATGCGACAAGAGATTGGATGAGATGAAAAGTTACGAGAACGTTGAAATTTCCGAGCCCGAACCCGAACCCGAACCCGATCCCGAAGCCGGTTGGGATCGGGTAGTGCTCACCTTCAACGGGGACGCGCCCGATGTGATGCTACGCCAGGTCCGGGTCACCGTCTCCGCACGATGAAGGCGCAGAGCCAACCGGGATCGTTGAAAGCGCCGTCAATATCCATCCCATAACGATCTATGTAGCCCCCGGGGGCCGGGGGCGGTGGTGGCGATAGCCAATGGAAAGCCGTGCCCCGGAGTGCGATCAATCGGAAGTGACTGATGCGCTCCTGCGCATCAAAATTCATAAAATTAAGAGGCACGATGAATCGGTGCTGGTGTCGGCAGAGTCTCTCGTGAAGCCGCGAAATGAGGTCGGTGGTTTGACCTCCGGGGTGGTTCCTCAGAAATTCTAGCGAAGCAGGGAGCCGCCTCACGGCGCCGCCCTGCCGAAAGGAGAACAAAAGGGAGAGATCCGGCCTATCAGGGGACGTTCATCTTCTCGGTGCCCATCGTCACCTTCACATCGACGAACCGGCCATCCAGGGTCACGATATAGCGTCCCGCCTGGTAGAGCGTGATTGACTTCTCCGGGTCGCTCCCGTATATCCCGTGGTAACCCTCGTCGGCGATGAGTTTGAGGGTCTCCGGGTCGCGGACGGTGACGACGAGCCGGGAGTGCGAGTCCGGTTCGGGGTGTTTTGGGGTCACGGAGAAGGTGATGATGAACGGCACGTCGACGACATCCACCTGCAGCCCCCGGGCGGAATGGTAGAGCGTGTAATGATCCTCGAAGACCGTCGTCGTCTCGACAACCGGCGTTGTGGTCTCTAGCCGGGTCATCGGAATGGACGTGACGTTGGCCGTATTCGGATCCGGGAGGTGCTCGCCGGGCTGCACCGGCACCGGGTCAACCGGGATAACTGCGTTCAGGTTCCCCGTCGTGGAAGGGGTAGAGGTCGTTTCGCCCCGGGGCGGCTGATATATACCCGACCACGGCGATTCGGCGGTCCCGGGATCGCCGTCCTTCTCAAGGGCGATGCACCCGCTGCACGCGACGAGAAGGAGGGCGATCAGGAGGAGGGCGGGGGTTCGGGCGCGCATAGCACTACAGTTATCTGCACCGCACCGCGGCACATGCATCCTTTTATCGGCCTGCCTGCCGGGCGGCGATATTCTTCTCATACTACTCCACAACCTTTTGACATTCTCCATGGTCACCGCGCGAACAGCATCGTCCATCGAATTCAGCCTTCCAGTTCAAGATATTCCTTTGTAGTCGCGTCCGTGCGCCTCAAACGACCGCCTCCCGTCTGTAAACGCCCCTTATCTGTTGGGAGACACCCCGTGCACCTGTAACCGTTCCGATATGCTTTTTCACCGAATCGGCTCCGGTCTCGCTGGAACGCTTCCTGTACCGCTGCCGGGTCGAGGAGACAGATGATGGGGATTTTTATACCGCCATCCCGACCGTACGCACCCGGTACGCGATCACAGGGTTTTTGGTACGCTACTACCGATCGTATGTTAACTATAAATATTTAATAAAATCGTTTTGTTAATGAATGATATGTAGATTAATGTAATCGAAAACCATACCATAGTGTCATGGAACAAGAGAAACGACGCTGTTATTTTGCACCAACGCTCCGCAGGATGATGATGGCCACCTTCCTGTGCAGTTTCCTCGCCACATCCGCCGCATCCACGAAGGAGTATGTCCTCAACGCCGCCTCCATCGAAGAGTTCAAGAACGGCATCCGCTACGATGGCGAGGGTGAACTCATCATCGAGATCGAGGATGACGTAACCATCTCCAGCAGCGGCAATGTCGGTATCGAATCCACGGCGCCGGTGACGATCAGAAGCCCGGCGGAGAGAACGCTCACCATCGTCGTGGACAGCGATGAGGAGTTCCTCTACGGGATCAAGGCCCCCTCCATCATGATCGAGAGCGGAAACGTCGATATCACCGTCCGCGGTAAGAACGACAGCGGCGACAGCAACGCCTTCGGCATCCATGCAGCGTCGGGCAACGTCACGATCTCCGGGGGATCGGTCTTCACGACCGTCGAGACCGCAGCCCACAAGAACAAAGGGATCTATGCCTTGCGATTCATCAACATCGCCGGCGGCCTCGTAACCGCCTACCAGCGCGGCGGCAGCAACACCTTCGGTCTTGACGGCGGCAATGTAGAGGCTGACAGCGAAGGCGACGGCGTTTTCATCTCAGGCGGATTGGTTGTGATAAACTCGAACGGGGGCGCGGCCAGAAACTACGGCATCGACTCCAGGTTCGGGACCGTGAAGGTCTCCGGCGGTGCTGTCGTCTTCATCCGCGAGGACGAGAGCGGCAGAACGGACAACTATGTGTACAACGAAGATGTCACGACGATCTCCGGCGGAAACGCGGTGGTGTTCGCATCCGCTGGAGGGAACTACACCCTCCGTGAGGACGCGATCCTTGCGCAGAACGCAATGCTGCTCCCCGGCGGGACGTTCGAGATCCCGGTCGGCCGGACTCTCGGGCTCTCCGGGGGAGCGTATCTGGCCCAGCCTGAAGGTGCGACGCTCCTCTTCGGCGAGGGCTACGGTGCGTTCGAGTATGCCGGATCCGCCCCTCGGGACAGGATGACGATCTACGCAGGCGAAGAGCCGGTACAGCAGGCTCCGGTGGCCGGGCTGCTTGCAGGGCCGGGCGCGGCGGTCCTGTTGAGAAGGAAACAATAACTTTTTTTGAACATATTGTGGTGTCCAGAGCCTTTCCATGAGAATATGAAACATTCTGGATCGGATATGGATGAGCGAGAAGCGTTTGAGAGGATAGAAGTGCAGGTCAGGGTGTTCACGGGGTATGTCGCCGCCCGGAGCGTCCCGAAAGGGATCCTCGTTCGAACGAAAATATCTCCTCTCCCGCGGCGATACGAAGCGATACCTGCTCAGGATCGTCCCGCTCTCCGGCCCGGGGGGTCTGCTGCTGCATAAGCAGGCGGAGTTCGAGGTCGTCCGGCGGTTTCAACATCGGTTTACTTTTCCCCACTCGTGCCGGAATGCTGTTCCGATGAAATCGGGGAATCTTACACCGACATCGACAGATCTCTTCGATCAGGCCTGCCTGAGCAGTCTGGGTGCGGAGAATATACTTTCGGAGGGTGTTTTATGCGAGGCACCCAGTTCCCGGGCGGTCTGGCAGTAAGATCCTGTTCGCTCATGAAATTCAAGGACTTTTTGACAGTTGTCAATACACCTTTTCGCGACCTTCCTCACGCAGACTGCATGATGAGGAGGTAGTCTGGATGGTCAAAAACGAATGAGCGTATACACACGGACGTAATTCAGAAAGTTAACTTCATCGAAACGATGTTTTGGTATTCTGAGGATTGGATTTTGAGAGTAGAGTATTTTGACTTAAGATCATAAATTACCATGTTGATCTTTTCGATATTGGATTTTCCGATCCCATGAATATAGAGTACATGTATGCCATATTGTCGATTTCTGCTCATTTTACTCTCAATTTCTCGTCTTACTTGCTCTTCGGTTCTTCCACCCGAAACGAATACTGTGAGATTGCCTTCATCAACGATGGGGATATATACTTCTAGAAATGCTTCATTTGAGAAACCAGGATATTTTTGCATCTCTTCATAAATCTTTATCAATCCCTTGAAGTATCCCGCACTACAGAGGTCACAGATATTTCTTCCGCGCTTTGAATATCTCTTTAAAATGTCCAATTTCAATCTGTCAATCTCTTCTTTTTGTGCCCCCTCTTCAAACCGTCTCTTCACATAGAGAGATGCACGCAAGGCCGTGTAGTCGTCATCGGGGATTTTACCTTTGAAGAAGGACAAAAACACCCGCTCCTCTTCCGAGCTCTCGGTGACCTTAATTTCTTCGAGTAACTCTTTGGATCTGTTTTCAATTAACAGAGCGTCATGTTCTCTGACCGCATCTGAAAGAACTGGCTTTAATTCTTCTATTTTGTCCTCCGGCAGTTTTTCCCAGTTGATCTTAAGTGCCCCGGTAGTTTCATCGAAGCTGACCACATCTGCTCTCGGGTCAGCGATAATATTTACAGTTTTTACTCCAACCTGGATGTTTATATCAAGGTGGACCTTCACAAATTCTCTGAGGCCATCAAGAAAAGTCATATTATTCGAGCGTATCCAGAAGTTCAATTAATGAAGGCAGGTCTGCTTTGATGAATATCTCGGAGCCTTTTCTTATCCCGGCAAACTCATCTAATGTGACATCTTCGCCGTTCGGTGTGAGGACGCGTTGATCGGGATCGTCACGCTCGACAATATACCCATTATCATCGACGGTCTTGCCAAAGCAAGACAATATCTCCGACTTTAAATTTGCGTCAAAAGTGATAATCCCTTCCTGAAGGCTCCGTGACATCTTCTCCACCAAATTCTATGGATATCTTTGTCCTGATAAATCTTCCTTAATGTGCCTTTTGATCTGGTCAGGACAGGAAACAACTCTATACAGCTTCGCTTGAGAATGGTATAATTGTATTCAAAGTTGCAAAATGCGAATCATTACGAATCTGGGTGCTCATTATATTTCCCTGTAAATACCAGATGCATCGATGAAAACCGCGAAAATAAGGAAAACCATCCTCCCGAGGGGGCATCTCTAACCACCTCACTCAATTGGCGGAAAACCCGGTAGTGCCCTACGAAACAACTGGTCATCTGAGATCTTATCCAGGTGTTCCCGCTTGCATGCAATCAAGGCACGGTTTTCCATACGGTATCGCCATGACTGCCCTCGCCTCCCGGGGATCGACCGGGCGCGCCTCTCCCGGTATATCCAGGAGAACATCCCCTGCATCCGCGATGCCGGCAGGACGTTCCTTCACGGCGATCATCGCCCGGCAAACCTGATCGTTCGCGGCGGGCGGCTGACCGGGATCATCGATCTCAACCGGTACGATTGGGGCGATCCCGTCCATGACTTTCTGAAGACAGCTTTCTTCACCCGCGCCACCAGCATCCCGTTCTCCGTGGGCCAGATCGACGGGTACCACGAGGGAGCGGTCCCCTCTCCCTGTTCTGGAAGATGTATGCGGTGTATCGCGCCCTGACGATCGTTCCCGAACTCCTCCGGGCACATGATTACGCCCGTAAAAGTGGTTCGCCGGACGATCTGAGGCGAGGGTGCGGCGGGTCTATGCCGACCACGGGGGTTTTGCAATGGATGTTCCGGGATGGTACCGGGATTATGAGGGGTGAGTTCGGTCTGTTTTTGTGCAGTCGCCCGGGAGTTCAGGGCGTCGATACGGGTGTGCTGACCGGAATGCTACGGTCGTGCATCACCCAAAAAATGGTTCGGGTTGGTCGTTGAGCAGTTATGCCGTGAGAACGGCGTATGCCCTCCCGATGATCTCGGCATCCTCGCTGATCAGCTGGATGGTGTAGGTCTTTCCGACAAAACTCGGATTCGGCACATACATTCCAGTATTCTTGTAGTCGTCACCGCCTCCAAAGTCCCCATAAGCATCGATAAATGCCTTGTCAAGTCCTTCATCATCAACATTGATGCTTGCCCCGGGGGTAAAGGAAAATGTATCACGGATGCGGTCCAGGCGATCACGGGGTGCTCGCTCGGCCGCCGCACGCTGAAATACCGGCCCTACGGCAAGTTTGCCGCCACGTTCATCAACCTCGCGACACAGGACGCCGTCAGGGTCTCGTCCCTGGAGCAGAAGCAGGCGGAGCGGCCCGAGACCACAACCGCGCTGCTCGACGCACCGGAGGAGGATCTCTTCAGGGTGCAGAAGGTCAGGGTCGTGATCCCGGAAGGGGATCTCCCCGGTTTCCCGAAGAACCAGACCCGCTGCAGCAGGTGCGGCGAGACGATCCTCGACTACAAAGAGGTCATGGTGGAAGGGACGACCCTCTGCGGCAACTGCGCCGGGGGATCGTATTACACAGAGATAGACTGATCCGGAGACGGATCACTCTTCTCCCACCAGATATGGGCGGTTCGCGAACTGCCCAGAATAACATACCCCGAACCGTCCGGGACCGCTCGATCGCGGAGGAACGCATCGACGATCTCCCGCTGCCAGTCCTCCTTCACGAAGAGGCGGTTGTAGAGGTCCTGTTTCATCTCATCAAACCCGGAATAACGCCGGACCCTATCCCTCGCATCGACCTGCACGTTCGCGTAAATGCCCAGCTGGCAGAGGACGTTCCACAAAACATCGGCGTTTTCTTCGCCGTAGTACGGCTCCCCGTGCAGCGCCGGCCAGAGTTCGATATTCCCTCCCGAAGCAGACGGAGAGGATATGAACCAGTAGAGGTGCACCGCGCGTCTCGCCGCCGCATCCATCTTCAGAAGGCTGCCCCGGATATCGCCCATGATGAGAGACCGTGAAGCAATGACGATGTCGTGCACCCCCGCCTCCTCCGGGCTGACGTCCTCCCAGCGACTGCGGATCTCGCGGATCGGAGGAGCGTTCACTGTCCGGCGGTACTCCTCCATCGCCGCACCCATGGGAGCCGACGGCTCTACGGTCGTGACCCTGCAGCCCGCAAGAGCAAGAGGCACCGCAAGCGTCCCGGGACCCGCACCGATATCGAGGACCGACGAGCCCGGCGGGATCTGCATCCCGGCGATCTGCTTCTCGATACGGGACCGGTCTCCCGAGATGACATTTTTGACAAACCGGTCGACCACATCCCGGCTCGACCAGAACATCCCACCATTCTCGTCCATCTTCGCCTTCTGCGCAAGAGAACGGGCATGCTGTTCGTCCCACAAACGGGCGTAGTCAATCGTGGTGCCGAAGGCACCGGGGTTTTCAGACTGCATACTAATCACAAAACGTAGCCGGATCTCTCATCTGTTCCGGGAGACTTCTCCCACCGGATATGGGCCGTCTTCGAGACCCCCGGGATACCGAACCCCGCCTCTGTCCGCACGATCCTCTCGCGCACAAACGAGGCAACGATCTCCCGTTGATGGTCGTCGCGGACATAGAGGCGCCGGCAGTAGTCGGCAACGGCCTCCTCCTCGGTCGGGTAGCGCTGCCCTTTCTCCACATGTTCAACCGATACGTCCGGGTAGATCCCGATCTGGCAGAGACAGTTCCAGAGGAGATCCGCCGTCGGCTCGGCAGAAAACTCGCTTCCGTGCAGTTCCGGCCAGAGACTGAAGTTCGCCCTGGTCCACGCGGCCGGCGTCAGGAACCAGAAGAGGTGCACCGCCCGTTTCGCCGCCGAGTCTATCTTTTCAAGAGATGGGCCGATATCGTCGAGTGCGAGAGAGAACGAAGCGACGACGACGTCGTGCACCCCCACCTCCGCCGGGTCCGCGTCCTCCCACCGGGAGGGGATCTCGCGGATCTCCGGAGCCCCGGAGATCTCCCGGTACTCCTTCATCGCGGCCCGCATACCGGCGGACGGTTCCACGACCGTGACGTCGCAGCCTGCAAGGGCAAGGGGGACGGCGAGGGTCCCCGGGCCCGCCCCGATGTCGAGCACCGTGGACCCGGGAGGGATCTGCATCGCCGCAAGCTGGCCCTCGATGCGCGACCGGTCGTTCCCCATCAATCTGCCCATAAACCGGCGGATGTTCTCCGGGTCTTCCCAGAAACTCCTGCCGTCGTTTCTGATCTGCTTCTGACGGTTCGCCGCCTCGTGCTGCTCGTTCCAGAGAGCGATGTAGTCGACCGCCATGCAACTCACCGGTTGCGTCTCCTCCCGGCAACGGCCGCTGCCGCGGCAAGACCTGCAAGAACGCCGAAGAGCGGGGCAGGGGCCTGTGTGGTTGCCTGTGCCGACGCGGATGCCGGGGCAGGTTTTGCATACACCATCAGATCGTCCAGTTCCGCATCCGTCAGGTCATATTTGAAGAAGAGCGAGTAGAACTCCTTGACGCGCTCATCGATATTGTAGTCGAAGACATCCGGGTACATCAGGTTGCCGAGCCATACCATCGAGAGCAGCCGTTGAATCGACGGAGGGCCGCCCATCCAGTTGTAGGGGCCGTACGGCGCCTCGTAAATATTGCCGTTCTTGACCGCGGAGAGCGACCGCCACATCGGGTCAGTCATGATCGTGTTGTAGTAGGTATGCCCATCGACGTATCCCACGATGATGTAGTCGGGGTTCAGCTGGAGGATATCCTCCATCGTGTACTCATCGCCCGTCCCGGAACCGCTCGCCGTGGATTTCGCGAGGTTGTTCGCGACATAATCGATGACCTCGGCATGATACGACCCTTCCCCGATCATGGATACGGAGTTACCGTCGATGGCGGTCACGTAGATCAGGGATTTTTTATCGTCGCCGATCGTCGTCATGCCGGTATCAAACTCGGCAAGAAGTGTGGAGACATAGTCGGAGAGCTCCTGGCCGCGTTCCGGGCGGGAGAGAAGTTCACCGAGTTTCACGTAGGAGCCGGGAATATCCTCAAGCTTGTTCTGGGTGACAAACGCGAACGCCACACCGGTCTTTGACTGGATATCATCGAGATCCGGCTTCATGGTCTGCTTTGCCTCACCGATATCCAGAACCACGTCGATATTGAGTTGTTTGTTCAGCTCCATGATCGACTCCGGGTTCATCGTCGAGGCCTTGGAACCGTAGAACTGGCCGGTGACCGGAAGCGTCAGGAGCCGGGGATCGATGTACTTCGCCTGGGCATCGGTAAACTCACTGGAGACGCTCACGAAGAGGTCCTGATCGAGCGAGTAGAGCACGATCTGTGCCAGGGGGCCGGACGGCGAGACCGCGTCGATCTTGATCGGCAGGGTGATCTCCCGGCCGACATCGTCGACGAAGGTCCGGGTCTCCTCGGCGGCGCTGCAGAACGTGACAGCGGTGCTGGAGAGGAGAACGAGAACCATGAGGATTTTTGCAACTGTCTTCATACGGGTACCTCCCGAAAACGGGAACTCATACAACTACGATCTAGATCTGAAGGGATAAAATATAATACCTTATTATTCTGATAAAGTAAACCCGGATTGGTTAACAACTGTGCTACCCGTGCTTTCCGATGCCGCCATCGATCGGGATGCAGAGTTTGTGGCAGCGTGAACCGTACTGGTAATCCTCGATATGTACATCCACACCGTAGACGTCCTTGATCAGGCCCGCATCCAGAACATCCTCCGGCGTTCCTTCAGCGATCACCCTCCCGCCGTAGATCATCAGCGTCCGGTTTGCGTACAGAAACGCATGATCCGGGTTATGCGTCGAGAGGATGATGATGTAGCCGTCTCTTGCGAGATCCGATATCCGGCACATCACCCGGAACTGGTTGCCGTAGTCGAGGTTTGCCGTCGGCTCATCCATGATCAGGATCTTTGCCTTCTGCACAAGTGCCCGGGCGATCAGGGCAAGCTGCCGCTCGCCGCCGCTGATCTCGCCATATCCCGCATTCCGGAGATGAGCGATGCCAAGGTTCTCCATCGCTGCATACGCCTCATCGATGTGGTTCTGGTCCGGTGTGCCAAGTAGACGAATCTGATTGGTCAGGCCCATCAGAACCACGTCCAGCACCGTGTAGTTGAAGACCGGGTACGTCGACTGAGGGATGTAGGCGACGTGCTTTGCAATCTCCTTGTGATCGAGCGTCTTGATGTCCAGGCCATTCAACTGGATGCTGCCCCGGTAGTTTCGCAAAAATCCGAGGATGCACCGGAACATCGTGCTCTTCCCGACGCCGTTCGGCCCGAGCACGGCGAGGAGATCCCCTTCCTTCACCGAGAACGAGACATCGTCGAGTACCAGGCGGGTACGCCTGCCGTAGGCAAACGAGAGATGAGATATATTCAGGCTCATGACCGTCTCCCCCCCATCATCAGCAGATAGGCAAAGATCGGCGCTCCGACAAACGCCGTGAGGATGCCGAGCGGCACCTCGGTGGTTGCTATCGTCCGGGCGAAATCGTCCACCAGCAGGAGGAACCCGCCGCCCATAATGATTGCCGCAGGTATGATCCTCCGGTAGTCGTAGCCGAAGATCATCCGGCAGAAGTGCGGGATAACAAGGCCGACCCAGCCGATGATGCCGGAGATGGAGACGGCAACCGCCGTGACGAGCGTTGCACAGAGGATCACGATCAACCGGAGCAGGTTGGTGTTGATCCCCATGCTCTTCGCCTCGTCCTCGCCGAGGGTGAGGACGTTCATCCTCCAGCGGAATAGGTAGAGCGGGATGAGGCCGATGATGATCACCACGCCCGCAAAGTAGACGTCCTCCATGGTCGCGCCGGCAAGACTGCCCATCAGCCAGTAGGTGATGGCCGGCAGTTGATCGTTGGTATCGGCGACGAGTTTGATGTAGGA
>JAAZGM010000087.1 GCA_012511245.1 Methanomicrobiales archaeon
AGGTCGATGGTTCTCCCTACGTCGATGAGCCCCGGGACGGGGCCGAGCGTCACCCCGTGATCGAGCGGCACGATGATGGTCTTGCCGGTGTTTCGATCCATAATACGTTCCAGACGAATCTCTTTTCCTCTCATAATCACAATCCTCCCTGAGATCCTGAATGAGTCTCCCGGGATGGTTCAAAACCAGGTAAAATAGCGATAGAACGCTGCCGCTCCGGAATTACGGATATCGGCTGTAGAAAAACGACAGATCACTCCTGCGCAGGCGGTTACTCCGTTAATCGATGTAAAAACGGTCACCGGCGAAAAAACATCCACCACGCATTGGATATATCGTTACGCGTTCTCGTATAATAATTTGCCGGGTCTCCGCGCGGGAAAAGTATTGGGGACGGGATATGCCCGGCAGGAAAAAATATGGAGATCCGGCTTATTTCCGACCTTTCTTGAATGATATGACATCGCCGACGGTCATGGTCATCCGGCCTGGCCCTCCCATGGAGGTACTATCGTCGGCCGAATCGATCAACCGGATATTGAGCTCTTTCTCAAGTTTCTTCCGGACATCGTCTTCGGGGATGAGGTCGCCCTTCTCGATCTTCTTGACCAGGATCTCGCGCTCCTTGATCGCCTGTGCAAGATCGAGCGTGGACCACTCCCGCGCTTCACGGGCTGCCCGGATGCGGTCGGCGTAATCGTCGACTATTTCTCCCTCCATCAGGTCAAAGACGTCCCGGGGCCGCCTCTGGGTGGTCTGTGGGACGACGAGGCCCGGTTTCTTCTGCGGGATACCTTTCCGTCGCGGTTGCTGGACTTCTGTACCGTGTTTCGCACATCGAACGCAGACGCAGAGTTCTGCACCCTCGATCTGGATAATCTTCGACGGTCCCTGTATGGGAGCGCCGCATAGTTCGCACTGCATAAGTCTCGCAAACAACTTTATATTCATTTTAACCTATATAATTAATCGAGGAGACCTATGGGAGATATCACTCGGCAGGCACCAGAGAAGGATACCGGTGAAGACATCTACCAGTATCTCCTGGAACGGATTACGAACCTCGAAAACCGAAACCTGGAGCTACGCGAGCAGTTCCGCCAGATGGAGTCCGAAAAACGATACGTTGAGACCCAGAAGATCCGCTACGAACGGGAACTCCGAAAACTCAAGAGCGAGATCGAACAACTTAGAAGCCCGCCTCTCGTGATCGGGACCGTTACTGACGTTATCGACAACAACCGGGTGATCGTGCGAAGCAGCGCAGGACCGCGATTTCTGGTCAGAATGTCCCAGCTCATAGACCCCGATCTCCTCAAACCGGGTGTCCGGTGCACGCTCAACCAGCAGTCCCTCGCGATCGTGGACGTGCTCCCGACAAGTTACGACGCGCAGATCTACGGTATGGAACTGGTCGACTCACCGGCCGAGACCTACGAGAACATCGGTGGCCTTGAACCGCAGATCGAGGAGATCCGGGAAGCAGTCGAGCTTCCCCTGACAAAACCGCACCTCTTTGAGAAGGTCGGCATCTCCCCACCGAAGGGCGTCCTCCTTCACGGCCCGCCCGGGACAGGAAAGACCCTCCTCGCGCGGGCGGTTGCCCACCAGACGAACGCGCACTTCCTCCGCGTGGTCGGCTCGGAACTGGTGCAGAAGTACATCGGCGAAGGCGCCCGTCTGGTCAGGGAACTCTTCGATCTCGCGAAGCAGAAGGCGCCGTCGATCATCTTCATCGACGAGATCGACGCGATCGGCGCGCACCGGAACGACTCGACCACCTCCGGCGACCGTGAGGTCCAGCGGACACTGATGCAGCTCCTTGCGGAGATGGATGGGTTCGACAACCGTGGCGACGTCAAGATCATCGCAGCGACGAACCGGATCGATATCCTCGACCGCGCCCTCCTCCGCCCGGGCCGGTTCGACCGGATGATCGAGATCCCGCTCCCCGACCACCAGGGGAGGCTTGCGATCTTGAAGATCCACACCCAGCACATGAACGTCGGCGAGGACGTCAACCTTGCAGAGGTCTCGCGTCTCACCGAGGGCAAGAACGGCGCCGACCTCCGGGCGATATGCATGGAGGCGGGGATGTTCGCCATCAGGATGGAGCGCGATACGGTCAACAGCGAAGACTTCCTGAAGGCGATCGACAAACTCTCGGTGGACTTCGACCGCCACCACTTCCATACCACCTTCGGCGAGATGTTCGCCTGAAGGTG
>JAAZGM010000088.1 GCA_012511245.1 Methanomicrobiales archaeon
CCTTTGAACCTGCGGAGCTGATACCCCCCCATCACATATTCTGTGATGCAAGTCTCGTCTATGATAGCCGGGAAGCCCCGTCTAAAAGGCGCGGGGTAGTAGTTCAGAACGTATTCTCAAGCCCATCGTCTATCGGTCCTGGTCGCGGCCTGCTGTTGAGATCCTCGATGTAGTCCTCGAAGAGATGGATCCGGGTGCTCACCGGGAAGGGTATCCCGATGGTGCTGATGACCGCCTCACCGGCCTCAAGCGTCTGGATCTCGGTATCCATGCGCGAGAGATCCTGTTTTGCGCTGCTCGCGATGGTGTCGCGGTCGCCGCGATCGGAGAGTCCCATCACAACGAAGGTGTTCAACTGGGCGAGAACCCGGGCATCGATATTTTTGGGCTGCTGGGTGACGACACAGAGCCCCACGCCGAACTTTCGCCCTTCCATCGCCGCCTCGCGAAACGTCCTGGTATTCCCGAGCCCCGAGCCAAGCACCCTCTGCGCCTCCTCGATGGTGATCAGGACCTGCCTCGGCTCTCCCTCTCCCCCCGCCTCCTCGCCCTGGTGGCTGCGCATGATCCTCCGCGTTATGATCGAGAGGACGAAGAGTTCGCTCTGCTCGCTCATCCCCGGTATATCGATCAGGACGACCTTGTTCTCGCGGAGAGCTCGCAGGATATCGGGGATCGAAGAACCTTGCCCCCGGAAAAAGCCCCGGTTCCGGTTCATCATGCCGGCGATGCGCCGCTGCATCACCGAGAGCGTGCTCGGAGAGAAGTTTCTCAGGTCGCTTGCAATCCTCTGGTGTCGGCCGGCGTAGGTCCCGGCATCGAAGGTCGAAAAATCGGTGTTCTGGAAGAAGTCGATCACCTCAGAACCCGGCGTGCTCTCAAGCATCTCCACGACCTCACGCTGGGGCGGGGAGTGTTCGTAGAGGAGGAGGAGATCGGGCGCCCTGAAGTCGTCGTGGTCGAGGTAGAGACGGTTCAGGTGATACCTCCTCCTGTAATCCTCTGACCGGGTGGAGAAGACCTCGAGCCCGTCGCGGCCGGCCTGGTAGTGCAGGAGACCCATGGTGGCCGCCCCGCTCGACGACCGCCCTCCCGCCACGTACTCGCCGTGCGGGTCGACGATGAGGAGCCCGAACTCCCGCGCCTGCATGCAGGAGGCGCAGAAGACCTTCATGAAGTTGCTCTTCCCCATGCCAGTCGTCGCAAAGACACCCATGTGTTGGCGCATCACCTGTGCGTGGAGCGCCACCCTGACATCCCTCAGGACGTCCTGCCCGCTCTTCATCACGCCGACCTCTATCTCGCCCATCACCTGCGCAAGGAACGCAAAATCACGTGAATCCGGGCGTTCGACGCGGGAGAATTTCGCGGGGAGCGTCCGGGGCTTTCGGAAGGCGCCGTCGCCCCCGACATACCCGAGCGGTGTCGCCTCGACGAGGATGAAGACATCCTCCCCTATCCCGTAGAAGTGCTCGGTATGGGGGCGGGTGTCCCACTTCGGGTCAGCAAAGTTGCAGTCGTGGAGGAGGTCGTTCACCTTCGCAAAGAACGTCAGTCCTTTGACATCATCGGTTATCTTCAACACGTCCCCGAGATAGAGTTCCGCGTCGTGGGGGACGGCAAACCGGTAACCGAGCACCCGGTCACCGATCAGGCGGTATTTCGAGGCGTCGTCGCCGCTAATATCGATCAAACTCGTCATGATAGTCACCAAAGAGGCCGGTGTAGTCGGCAAGGGTCATCCCGAGCAGATCCATACCCCGGATGATGTCCTGGCGGACCTGCTCGACCGCATCCATCCCGATCTTCGTCGTGAGGTGGGCGTCGAGGAGAGGGTAGGGGTAGCCTGTGACCCTTCCGTCGTCGGAGTAGGCTGCGAGTGCCGTGAAGACCTCATCGACCATCTCCTGGCTGTAGTATCCGGGTATCTCCACCTTGAACGCCCGTTCTGCCCGCGGGTGCAGCCTTGCGACGTACTGCTCGCCCCGCTGCTTCCAGGAGTGTTTCTCCCGGCGGTCGATCAGGCCTTCGGGCGCGGAGACGCAGAGATACCAGGGACCGGGGATGCCGAGGTCGCGTGCAAGCCCCTCTGCCGCCG
>JAAZGM010000089.1 GCA_012511245.1 Methanomicrobiales archaeon
CGACGTAGGTGACGGCCTCGATGAACTCACCGTGCTTTGTGGTGCTCTCTGCAGCCTCGCGGATCTCTCCGACATGGCTCTCGACCCAGGCCGCCACATCCCGGGCGTGGGGAACGTCGCGGGCGGCAAAGACCGGCGCCCGGGTCATCCCGTCGCGCATGATCCGGACGTCCGCCCCCCCCGCCCGGGTGATGAGTGAACACCCGCGGTTCACCGAGGCGACGAGCGCTCCTTCGGTCGTCGCGAGCGGGAGGTAGTAGGACCCGTCGGCGTACTCGCCCTTCACCCGGAGCGGCCCCGCGACGCCGAGCGGCACCTGCACGGTGCCGATCATATTCTCGATGTTGCGCTTCACGACCCGGTCGATGCCGATGGAGAACGATCCGACCGCAGGGAGAGCGGTCCCGGTCTCGCCCTCGATGAACGCCCGGCGCACCCTGACGGCCTCCTCGGGGGGGAGCTCCTTCTCGAGCGCGTAGAGTTTGAGAGACCCGTCTCTCAGCCTCTCGATATACTCATCCATGAATAAGTATGAGAGTTCATATCTAAAGATGGCTGGTGGTCGAAGTGGGAGAAGAGCGGTGGTGCCTTGCGGTGCCGAGACAAGGGGCTGAAAAAACGCGGCGGCAACTGCTTGAGGAAGGGCTCCTCGACCGGCGGTACCGTCCCCGGCCGGAGGGGGATGCCATCCTCCTCCCGGTGACGGAGGAGGTTCTTGGCGCCGTCCGGTGCGAGTTCGAGGCGGTGCCGGAACAGGTCGACCTCCCCCGCCACGAGCTCGTCGGTGGGATCGCGATCATGCAGGAGAACGATCCCGCGGGTGCAGAGCGGCTGCTCGCTTCCCGCCCCTCTCTTCACACCGTCCTCTTCCCGACGACCGCCGTCGAGGGGGAGTACCGCACCCGCCGGTTCTCCGTCCTCGCCGGCGCCCCCACCACCCGCACCCGGGTGACGGAGTACGGCCACTCCTTCGACGTCGATCTCGCCCTCGCCTACTTCTCCGCCCGGCTCTCGACCGAGCGGCAGAGGGTTCTCGGGGCGATGGAGGAGGGAGAACGGGTGCTCGATATGTTTGCCGGCGTCGGACCGTTTGCGATCACCCTCGCCCGGAAGGCGGGAGTCGTCGTCGCGGCCGACCTCAACCCCGCCGCCGTCCACCTTCTCGTCGAGAACGTCGCGCTCAACCGGGCAAAGAACGTCATCCCGATGCTCGCGGACGCCGCCCATCTCCCCCGGCTTGATCTTTCTCCCTTCGACCGGATCGTGATGAACCTCCCCATGGCGGCGCCGGAGTTCCTCCCGGCGGCGGTCGCCCTCTGCCGGAATGGCGGGACGATCCACCTCTACGCATTACAGGAAGAGGAGGGAGCGTGCCTCCCCCGGATCCGCGAGGTCACGCGGGGCGAGGTCGTCGAGCGGCAGGTCCGGACCTACTCACCGGGGAAGTGGCACGCGGTGTATGACATCACCGTGGAAAAGTAGGCTCTCGTGTGGAGGTATAGTGATGGCGATGCAGGCCGCCATCCGCCCCGAAAAAAGTGATTATTCCACCGGCACGAACTTTGTGCCGTAGTGGATGGTTCCGCTCTCGCCGTCCGCCGCGATCCGGCGGAAGACGCTTTTGACCCGCATCCCGATCTTCGCTTCCTCCGGTGTGCAGGCGACCTGAGCGGTGAGCCTCGGCCCCTCATCGAGTTCGACGATCGCAAGGACGTAGGGGGTGGTGTTCTCAAACTGATCGCTTGCCGACCGGATCACCGTGTAGGTGACGACCGATCCCTCGCCGGTGAACTTGTGGTCGACGATCTCGCCGCTCCGCCGGCAGTCGGGGCAGAGCGATCTGGGCGGGAAGAAACGCCGCCCGCAGGTCGTGCACTCTGTCCCGACGAGGTTGTAGCGCTGTGGGATCTTTCTCCAGAATCGTGAAACCGACATCTTCACACCCCCAGGATATGCACGACGACCGTCGCGCCGGTGCCGCCGACGTTATGCGTCATACCGACCTCCGCGTCCACCTGCCGGCCTCCCGCCTCGCCGCGGAGCTGACTGACGATCTCGTAGATCTGCTTGATCCCCGTCGCACCGACCGGGTGGCCGCAGGCCTTCAGGCCGCCGCTCGTGTTCACCGGGATATCCCCGTTGAGGGCGGTTGCACCCTCTGCGGTGAGTTTTCCTGCCTCGCCCTTCTTGCAGAACCCGAGATCCTCGATCGCGCAGATCTCCGCGATCGTGAAGCAGTCGTGGACCTCCACCATATCGATGTCCTTATGGGTGAGACCGGCCTGGGCAAACGCCCGCTTCCCTGCGGCGACGGTGGCATCCAGTGTGGATATGTCCCGCCGGTCGTGGAGCGCGATGGTGTCGCTTGCCTGGGCACTTGCAAGCACCCTGACCGGAGTGTCGGTGAACTCATGGGCGCGCTCGAGCGGCACCACCACGACCGCCGCCGCACCGTCGGTGATCGGCGAGCAGTCGAAGAGCCGCAACGGGTCGGCGACCATCGTGGAGTTCAGGACCGTATCGATCGTTATCCGGTTCTGGAACTGTGCGATCGGGTTCTTTGCACCGTTCTCGTGGTTCTTCACCGCGACCGCGGCAAGCTGCTCGCGGGTGAGGGGGTAGCGGTGCATGTAGTCGTTTGCGATCATCGCATACAGCCCGGGGAAGGTTGCTCCGGCAAACCCCTCCCACTCCCGGTCTGCGGCGCTCGCGAGCATATCCACGCTCGCCCCGGTCCCGACGTCGGTCATCTTCTCGACGCCCGCCGCGACGACGACATCCTCCATACCGCTCGCGACCGCGATGACCGCCTGCCGGAAGGCAAGCCCGCCGGAGGCGCAGGCCGCCTCCACACGGGTCGAGGGGACGTTGGTGCTTGCAAGTCCGGCGTAATCCGCGATAAGGGCGCCGATGTGCTCCTGCTCGACGAACCGGCCGGCGCTCATGTTCCCGACGTAGAGTGCGGCGATCTTCTCGCCGGTGACACCGGCATCCTCGAGCGCCAGCGCTCCTGCCCTGACAAAGAGGTCGCGGAACGAGATTCCCCAGTGCTCCCCGAACTCCGTGCACCCGATTCCGATTACTGCTACGTC
>JAAZGM010000090.1 GCA_012511245.1 Methanomicrobiales archaeon
GAGAGCACCTCCAAGCTCTTCGCCGACACCTATGGTAAGATCGACGTCTTCAACAAGCCGATCAACCAGATCGCGAACGGAGTCTGAGCGAGCAGAGATTCGAATGACGAACGCCACATTTCCGCAGGTCCGGATTGTTCCCATACGGATGCTCAAACCCGAGACCGCAGAACGCCTGCTCAATATGCTTGCCGGCACCGCCGGCATCCGCCGGATGATGATCCACGGCCCCGGCCTTCCCAGGCTGGTCCCATACGGGCCGGCACGAGGGAGCCCGAACCCTCACTCCGACCGCAAAGCGATCCGCGTCGCTGATGCAGAGATTGCGCTGCGTGTCCAGGTGGGTACGGTCGTCCTGGAGGTTGAAGATACCTCTACCATCGAGGAGATTCGCTCGCTCTGCGACGACTTCTTTGTGGAGTTCCCTTACCTGCTCCAGGAGGGCAGGTTCATGAAGTCCGCCCCGACACTCGTGGATTACGCGAAGTACGGGCCGGATGCCGATAGATCGCTTGTCGGTCTCACGGATCCCCGGAGCGGAGAGAAACCTGTGTTTATCAGGCCAGATCAGTGATGCAGGATACGCAAAGCTCCGGAAATATGGCTGAAGTTCATTCAAAATTGGAAATGGATAAGATACCAATCACTTTGAGGTGAATGATACAATGGCATACAAGCCCCAGTACGGTCCCGGGACATCGATTGTCGCCGAGAACCGGCGCAAACAGATGAACCCCAACCAGAAGCTTGAGAAGGTTCGTTCCGTAACAGATGAGGACATCGTGCTGATCCTCGGCCACCGTGCTCCCGGATCGGCATACCCGACGGCACACCCGCCGCTCGCTGAGCAGCAGGAGCCCGACTGCCCCATGCGCAAGCTCGTCAAACCCACTGACGGCGCGAAGGCTGGCGACCGCGTCCGCTACATCCAGTTCGCAGACTCGATGTTCAACGCCCCCTGTCAGCCCTACCAGAGGACGTACACCGAGATGTACCGCTTCCGCGGTATCGACCCGGGAACGCTCTCCGGCCGTCAGATCGTCGAGTGCCGCGAGCGCGACCTTGAGAAGTACGCAAAGGACCTCGTCGAGACCGAGCTCCTTGACCCGGCCCGCACCGGCATCCGCGGCGCGACCGTGCACGGCCACTCGCTCCGTCTTGCTGAAGACGGCATGATGTTCGACATGCTCCAGAGGAACGTCCTCGGCGAGGACGGTGTCGTCAAGTACGTCAAGAACCAGATCGGCGAGCCTCTCGACCGTGCGGTTTCCATCGGCAAACCGCTCGATGAGAAGTGGCTCAAGGCCCACACGACGATCTTCCACTCGCTCGTAGGAACCGCCTACCGTGATGACACCGAGTACATCGAGTACGTCCAGCGGATCCACTCGCTTCGGACGAAATACGGCTTCATGCCGAAAGAGGAGTGATTACAATGGCAAAGATTGAAAGATCCCAGAAGCTGTTCCTGAAAGCCCTTAAGGAGAAGTTCCAGGGTCAGGACGTCGAATCCGAGACTGCCGAGTTCTACAACTTCAACGGCGTCCGCCAGTCTCCCCGTAAGATGGAGTTCATGAAGGCGAGCCGCGCCATTGAGATGGACCGTGGAATCGCCATGTACGACCCCGAGCGCTGCCACCTGGGCGGTATCCCGATGGGCCAGCGCCAGCTGATGACCTACGAAGTCTCCGGCACCGGCGTCTTCGTGGAGGGCGACGACCTGCACTTCGTCAACAACTCTGCGATGCAGCAGATGTGGGACGACATCCGGCGGACCGTCATCGTCGGGATGGATCTCGCTCACCAGACGCTGCAGAAGCGTCTCGGAAAGGAAGTTACCCCTGAGACGATCAACGAATACCTCCATATCCTGAACCACGCCATGCCCGGTGCAGCCGTCGTCCAGGAACACATGGTCGAGACTCACCCCGGCCTCGTCGACGACTGTTACGTCAAGGTCTTCACCGGCGACCAGGAACTCGCCGACGACATCGAGCCCCAGTTCCTCCTCGACATCGAGAAGCTCTTCCCCGCAAAGCAGGCTGAGGAGCTCAAGGCCGAGGTCGGCAAGAGCATGTACCAGGCGATCCACATCCCGACCGCGGTCTCGAGGACCTGCGACGGTGGAAAGACCTCCCGGTGGTCTGCGATGCAGATCGGTATGTCCTTCATCGCCGCATACCGCATGTGCGCAGGCGAAGCGGCTGTCGCCGACCTCTCCTACGCTGCAAAGCACGCAGGCGTCGTCCAGATGGGATCCCTGCTGCCCGCCCGGCGTGCCCGTGGCCCGAACGAGCCCGGTGGCATCAAGTTCGGTCTCTTCAGCGACATCGTCCAGGCGAACCGGAAGTACCCGAACGACCCCGCAAAGGCCTCCCTTGAGGTCGTCGGCGCTGGAACCATGCTCTACGACCAGATCTGGCTCGGCTCCTACATGTCCGGCGGCGTCGGATTCACCCAGTACGCGACCGCGGCCTACACCGACAACATCCTCGATGAGTTCACCTACTACGGCATGGACTACATCAAGGACAGGTACAAAGTCGACTGGCGGAACCCGAGCTCGAAGGACAAGGTCAAGCCGACCCAGGAGATCGTCAACGACCTGGCAACCGAGGTCACCCTCAACGCCATGGAGCAGTACGAGATGTTCCCGACCATGATGGAAGACCACTTCGGTGGGTCCCAGCGTGCCGGTGTCATCGCCGCTGCATCCGGTCTGACCTGTTCCATCAGCACCGGCAATTCGAACGCCGGTCTGAACGGATGGTACCTCTCCATGCTCCTGCACAAGGACGGATGGTCACGTCTCGGCTTCTTCGGCTACGACCTCCAGGACCAGTGCGGTTCCGCAAACTCTCTCTCCATGGTCTCCGACCGTGGTCTGATGGGCGAACTGCGTGGTCCGAACTACCCGAACTACGCGATGAACGTCGGTCACCAGGGCGAGTACGCTGCTATCGTCGGTGGTTCCCACTACGGCCGCGGCGACGCGTTCTGCTACAGCCCGCTCGTCAAGGTCTGCTTCGCCGACCCGAGCCTGAGATTCGACTTCGCTGAGCCCCGTCGCGAGTTTGCGAAGGGTGCAATCCGCGAGTTCATGCCTGCCGGCGAGCGTTCGCTCATCATCCCGTCCAGGTAAACCCCTCCACAACCCCTTTTATTTGCACGTCCTCATAATCCGCGATCGCAAACATTCCTGCCGATCAGACGGAAGAAGGTGGAGCGAGTGGTTCTCACTCGCCCACGTATTATGAAGATGAATGTTCGTAGCATGATGTCCGCCATCTCTGGCGCATTTTATCGTATCATCCCCCCATCCTGCCCTGGAATAGCCCGCGCCGACCGACGGGGGGCGCGCAGGGTCTGGAATGGTGGTCTGGTGAGTTCCATCCTGTAGGGGTGCCTTCGCGCCGGGATGGAGGGTTATGCCAATCGGTGACCATAGCCTGTTCTGCGGGTCTTCACACCTCCCGTCCCCACCAAATCCCCTATATCGCCCGGTGTCCTACCCTCCTATAGTAAACCGGGGAGATATTCGCAGAATGGCAACCGGCGGCCGGATCGTCATGCACGTGGACATGGACAGTTTCTTCGCCTCCGTCGAGGTCCTCCGCAACCCTTCCCTTGCCGGAAGACCGGTGATCGTCGGCGCTGATCCAAAGGGCGGCACGGGGCGGGGGGTCGTGAGCACCTGCTCCTACGAGGCCCGCCGCTATGGGGTGCATTCCGGTATGCCCATCTCCCGGGCATACGACCTCTGCCCCGGCGCTGTCTACCTTCCTGTGAACCATCCTCTCTACACCAGGGTTTCTGAAAGGATCATGGCGATCCTCTCCCGGCATACCGGGCGGATCGAGCAGGTGAGCATCGATGAGGCCTACCTCGATGTCAGCGATTCCGGGGGTTTTCTCGCGGCGGAAACGCTCGCCATCGCGATCAAACGGGAGATCCTGGAAGAGACGGGGCTCACCTGCTCGGTGGGGGTTGCCCCGGGCAAGGCTGTCGCGAAGATCGCTTCCGATTTTCGGAAACCCGATGGACTGACCACCGTCCGCCCGGATGCGGTCGCCGGGTTCCTTGCTCCCCTGCCGGTGGGAAAGATCCCCGGCATCGGGAAGAAGACCGGTGAAGACCTCCGACAGACGGGCATCCTGACCATCGGCGACCTTGCGCACCGTGACATCCAGGAGGTCATCGCTCTGATGGGGCGAGCCGGTATCCGGGTGCACCGCCTCGCCCGGGGCACCGATGACGCCGAGGTTCAGGACCGGGAGGGGTGTAAATCGATCTCGCGGGAGACGACGTTCGATGTGGATACCGCTGATCCGCCGATCCTTACGGCGACTCTTGCCGGGCTCGCGGATGACGTCGCTGGAACGCTCCATGCCGGGAGACTCCGGTGCCGCAACGTCACGGTCAAGGTCAGGTACCGCGGTTTCCGGACGCATACCCGGTCACGGACGCTCCCGCGGTTCACAGCCGATCCCACGGCGATCCGGCAGGCCGCATCCGGGCTGTTTGAACCGTTCCTCAACGGCGAGCCGGTCCGGCTCATCGGCGTCAGGCTCTCGGTGCTCGAGGGCGGGCAGACCCGGCAGACGTCGATCGATGAGTTCTTCCCCTGAGCTTCCCATCCCGGCACCGCCGTACGGCCCCGGGCGGGGTAACCTACCCCTTATCCCGTCCCGGACCCCACCTTCTCCTGATCGTGAGTGCCGATCTTCAACTCAGTCTTGATGCGTTCGACCGCTCAAAACCTCCCCTCTGTGGAGACGACCCCGCCCGGAACGGTTTTCGCCGGCTCTGCTGCCGGTGCCCTTTTGCCGTGAGGAACGGGAGCTCTGTCTACTGCGAGCGTTTCGAGATCCCCATCCGGGTCAGGGACAAGTATGGCCTTACTGGGTGGAAGGAGATACGGAACGGAGTGCTTGAGCGCGATGGGGATCAATGCGCCATCTGTCGTGGGGAAGAAGATCTCCATATCCACCATATCGACTGCGACCCGACAAACGACGACCCCACCAACCTCATAACGCTCTGCGGCATCTGCCATGCCCGGGTTCACACCGAGCTCCGCCGCAGAGGCGGGGCAGAGAGGGTTGCCCTGATGCTTCTGGCCAAGCACCATCGTCCGGTGTGATGCTTCTGGTAAAATCGCCCCGAAAAAGAACCGGTCCGCCTGCCGGGCCGGGTAACCGGGGTAATGGTTATATGATATGCGCACTACCAGATGCGTGACCATGGGGGGAATGTCCAGCGTGAGCGTAACTGAGAAGCTCTTCGGGCGGAGTGAATCTGAAGACCGGGAAGGAACCTGCACCGACTCCTCAGTGAGCAGAAAAGCCGTCTTTCTTGCTCAGCAAGGGCGGTTTGGAGAGGCGATCGATTGTTTCGACCGGGTGCTCGAGGATGATCCGTCAAATGTGAAGATGTTGAACAACAAAGGCGTCTTCCTCGATCTCCTGGGGCAGGACCAGGATGCACTGGACTGCTGGGAGAAAGCCCTCTCGATCGATCCAGACTTTGCTCCAGCCTGGGTATCCCGGGGGATGCTGCACCGGCGCCGCAACCGTCTCGATGAAGCGCTCACCTGTTACGACCGTGCTGTGGAGATCGACCCGGGTTCTGCGGTTGCCTGGTACAACCGGAGCGGTGTCTTCGTCGCGATGCGCCGCCTGGATGATGCCGTCACCTGCTATGAACGCGTTCTCGCGATCAACTCCCACTTCGTTGCGGCCTGGGTCGATCTCGGGTATGCCCGTTTCCTCCAGCACCAGCATGATGAAGCGATCACCTGCTATGATCAGGCCATCGCCGACGATCCCGGGAATACCCGGGTCTGGAGCCTGAAAGGCGGCGCCCTGTATGCGCTCGGGGAGTACCGCAAAGCACTCGAGTGCTTTGATCGAGTGCTTGCGCTTGACCCGAGGCATGCCGCCGGGTGGAGTATGAAGTGCAGCGTCCTCTACCACCTCGGCATGTATCGCCACGCCCTTGCATGCGCCGATGAAGCTCTTGAGATAAATCCATCCTGCAAGCTGACCACTCAGGTCAGGAAGATGCTCGTCACCCTTATCGAGAAGTGGTGAAGGGCTGAATCTCTCCTTCAGGATTGTTTCAAAAGGTTGACACCTCCGGTTGTTCAACCCCATATCATGCTACCGGGCACCGGGAACTCTCCTCGCGGGGTGACTCCGACCGTCTATTACCCGGCGGCGCCAACTGGTGACTGCGATCCATGCCAGCCGGTTCTTCGCGGGAGCTCTCTCAACGATCCCGTCGAGGTCCAGATCCGGGTGCAGGAGATCCCCCTGTCATCCTGAAAGAAGATGCTCACTCCTCCCCCGGATTGACCTCGAAGACATGGCAGCCCCACCCGGGGATGTCCAGGTAGAGGCCGGGCGAGAGGAGCCCTGCACCATCGCGGTCATAGACGGCCGGGCCGATGAGATCCCGGAGCCTGACTCTCTCTCCCGCCCTCTCAGCCACCGGGAGCGGGATGTAACATTGCCCCCGGCCGGGAGCATAGTTGACGGCGACGATGCTGCGTTCTCCCTCCCGCTCCCTGGCAAAAGCGATATACCCCTCGTGGGAGGGGTTTTCCTCCCAGGCCAGGTTGCAGTCGAGGAGCCGCCACTCTCCGTCCCGGAACACCGGCAGGCGGAGACAGGCGAAGAGCCGCTGGTAGAACGTTTGTATAGCCGTATCAACCGGTTCTTCCGGCTCCCGGCAGAGATGGACCGGGGTCTTCTTCTGCCGCCCGGAGAACTGCCCCCGGTGAAAGAACCGGAGTCCGGGGCAGAGGTAGGTGAGGACGGCGGCGGCCCGGTGCTGATCGGGCGAGAAGGCGGTTGCAGCCCGATCTTCATCATGGTTCTCTATGAACCGGACGGATCTTTCCTGGTACTCCCGGTCCGCCCGGAAGTGCTCCCGCACCGGCCGGGCGTCACCGTTCCGCAACCGGTCGTAAAGCCGTTTGTCGTAGGTGTAGTCGAATCCCTGCTGCTGGAGTGTCCACTCGAGGTTCCAGTAGACCTCTCCTACGAAGACGAAGTCCGGGTGCTCCTCCTTGACCGCACTGATCGCCCCAGGCCAGAACGGTTCCATCTCCCGCCCCCAGGTCTGTTGGAAGACCTCAGGGAGGATGAGCATCGCCATATCGCACCGGAGGCCGTCACATTCTCTCGCAATCCCCTGCAATTCAGTGCTCATCGCCTCTCTGAGGGCGGGGTTGCTGTAGTCGAGCTGCAGGGTGTCGGGCCAGCCGCCGGAGTAGGGGTCCCGGCCATGGGCGAAGACGGCCGGCCCGTCGGGGAGATCCACCCGGACGAACTCCTGCGACCGGCGGGCCAGATCCTCCTCCGTGCCGCGGATGTAGCAGTCCGGATGCTCCTGCACCCGGGGATGGTCGGGGGCGGTATGGTTCGGGACGAAGTCGAGCATGAGGTGAAGGCCCTCCTCGTGCAACCGTTCGCGGAACCGTGGGAGTGCCTCCGGTTCCCCGAGTTCGGGGTGGAGCGAGTAGCCGGTGATGGCAAAGGGGGAGCCGCAGATATCTTCTTCGATGAGATCGGGGAGCAGGTTCCGATACCCGGCAAACCATTGATCATGTGAGCGGGAAACCCTGCGCCCTGCCTCCCCGGTCTTCCAGGCACCCATGAGGTAGACCCATGAGAACCCGCACCCGGCAAGCCTTGCGATCCAGCCGTCGGGGATGTCGTCGAGCGTGAGGTGGCGCCCGGCCTTCTTTGCGAGGTCCCGGAGCAGGATGCGTGCATTGACCTCATAGAGGGCGGGGTGGCGGCGGACGTTCATGACTGGCCTTCTGGAGCCCCGGCATGATAGAGGTATCCTTTACCATACGGCGGAATGTAACTCATCGTCACGCTGGAATCCCTGGAACGACCGGGCTCCTTGCACGGCATCGATGACTGGATCCTTCATCGCCTGCACGAATGCTGCAAGCGGTGCATGCATCCGGGCATCGAGGCCGTGGTAGAGGATGTTCCGAAACGCTGTCTCCGCCCGCAGTTCAGGGATGAGGCGGCGATCGAGGAGGGTGCTGTAGGTTCCGGCGACCGGTGCCCCGGTCGTCAGGTGACGGTCGATTGCATGAGCGGCGAGTTCTGCCGTCCGGTGGGCATAAAAGATCCCCTCCCCAAGAAGCGGGCCTGTAAACCCGGCTGCATCGCCGACGAGAACTGTTCTCGCGTGTGCCGGGGTGGGGATGTAGTTTCCAAGCGGCAGAGAGCATCCTGCCGGTTTCCGATCGGTGAACGCAGAAAGCCCAACCAGCTTCAGGAACGCTTTGAATCTATCACGAAAACCGCTTCCGTTTTTCGATAGTAACCCTCCCAGCCCTATGACGATCGCCTCCTTGTTCGGGAAGACCCAGCCGTAACCCCACCGGCAGACGGCAAAGACCAGGTGAGGCGTCGCGAGATCGGCATCCAGCCGGATCACCCCTCTCTCATCTGCGAGTGCTTCTACCTCCTTGCGGGGGATCACAAGTTCCAGTGTCCACCCGAGGTTGCCCTGCCACCGCTCCCTCTCGGCAATGCCCTCGGGGAGGGTGCGCCTGACCCGGCTGTGAACACCATCCGCCCCGACGATCACCCGGGCTGAGTACCGGCCACCGTCCGATGTCGTGACGATCCCGCGGGCATGGTCGATCGCGACCACTTCCGCGCCTGTATGGAGTTCTGCCCCGGTCTCTCCCGCCTTCCTCGCAAGATATGCATCGTAGTGCTCCCGCCGTGTGAAGTAGATCGGCTCATCCAGATCTCCAGCGAGGATGCGGTGGTCTCTGATGTAGAGTGCATACCCCCTCCCGGTGAAGTCAAGCAGCCCCTCTCGCTGGAGGAGATCGACCGGGAGGGAGAGAGCGCGGTCGAGGAACCGGATGGTCTTCTGGCTGAGGCAGCCCCCGCAGATCTTGTCTCGCGGGTATACCTGCCGTTCGAGGAGCGCCACGCTGTGCCCGGCCTCTCCAAGCAGACAGGCGGCGGTGCTCCCGGCAGGCCCTCCGCCGACGACCACTACATCGTACCCGGGTTGATCCTTCATTCTTCCCCCCGTGGCGATGGGGATCCGCATCTGCCTTAAGCGTTTCTCAGGATTGTGCCGTATCAGCCCTGCGTCGAAGTTTCTCCGGTATCGTTGAGCGGTTTATACCAGATGTTCATGTCCTCAAGGGATCCGCATATGTTGACGCACCCGGGGAGCGTCCCCGTGCAGGTGTAACCCGCCCGGGCGAATGTGATATTTGCCGGGTATGATCGAGCCCGGACGACGGCGAACGCTGTCCCGATGCCGGTCGAGCGCAGATCTGCCTCTATCCGGTGCAGGAGATGGCCTGCAAAGCCATAGCCCCGGTATCCGGGCAGCGTTGCAAAACCGGTCATCTCCGCAAACCCACTGCCCGGTTCAACGGCTGCAGAGGCCGTTGCAGCGATCCCACCACTGTCACGGATGCAGAAGCACCGCAGGTTCTCCTGCATCTCCCGCACAAGGTAGGCCGGGTCATGGACGGGGACCGGGTAGGTCAGGAAGACCTCCCGGTAGATCGCTGCGAGCGCCGGAGCATCCGCAGACGTGGCGGGGGTGCAGGTGTAGCCCGGTTTGAGTGCAGGGCTCACCGGATGCCCGCAGGCCTTCTCCTGTGCAACCGTGAGGACGTCACCGATCCCGTCCTGCCAGCCGCCCAGGAGAGGATCACGATAGTTTGCCATATAGTAGCCGTCCACCTCTCCATGGTAGAGCCCGGGGATGCACGCCCGGGGTGTGTATCCGGATGAGATGAAGTGGTCGCGTGCCGGAGCAGGAACCCTTGCGAATATCCGTGAGTAGTTCCGGCCTTTCGCGAGTGCAAGGAGCCGGCCGGTGATCCCGGGAAGGTCGTCCGGGTTCAGGCAGAAGAGGAAGATACGGTCGTTATACGGGCCGTGATGGATCTTGCTCTTCCCGAGCATCGCAACAGTATCAGCATAGGCGCCGGCAGGAGAGCGGGGTTTCATACGCCCCTGGCGCTGGTGGGGAACATTCTTTGCCGGAGATTGGGGCAAAACAGTCCCGGCAACGATACTTGGTAGATGGTATTTCTGGTTTTTTAACGAATTTGGCATATAACCAGTCTAAATATGGTGCCTGCAATATAATAATGGGCGTGTATATCGAGCACTCTACCAGTACGAACCACATCCACCCTTGAACACTTTCACGCCCCGCGGAGCAGACTCTTTTATCCGCGAGCCGATGCTTCCGGTATGTCTGTTCTGGAGCAGAAACTCACCCGCCTCACCGCTGCCGGGCGGTTTGACATCTGCGGCGCCGGGGAGTGCATCCAGTCTCTCTCTTCTGCGTCCTGTATCTCCTACAACCGCCGGACGGGCGGATGCGGCCGGATGCTCAAGATGCTTCTCAACGGTTCTTGCTCCTACGACTGCGCATACTGCTCAATCCACCTCCAGCGAGAGCCGGTGAGCCTCTCCCCGGAAGAACTCGCCGATGCCTTCCTCCGCCTCTGGCGGGACGGGATTGTCGAAGGCCTCTTCCTGAGTTCCGGAATCCCCCGGGACGTCGATTGCGTGATGCACGACCTCGTGGAGACGGGAGAGATCCTGCGCCGCCGGGGTTACGACGGCTACCTTCACCTGAAGATCCTTCCCGGTGCAACCCGGGCGGATATCCACGACGCCGCCCGTGTGGCCGACCGGATCAGCATCAACCTGGAGACGACATCGCCCGACCGCCTCGGGGGGATCGCCGGGGTGAAGGATTACCGGCAGGACATCCTGAAGCGCCAGTCATGGGTGGCTGAAGAGAAGCCCGGCGGCCACACCACACAGTTCGTCGTCGGGGCTGCAGATGAGACCGATGCGGAGATCCTCTCCTGTCTTGCCGACCAGCACCGGCGCGTCCGGCCTTCACGCATCTATTTCTCGGCGTTCAACGCCATCCCGGGAACCCCTCTCGCAGAACACCCCGATACCCCGGCGTGGCGGGCGCGGCGGTGGTACCAGGCCGATTACCTGCTCCGGGACTACGGCATCACGGCAGACGAACTCCGGACGATTCTCAACGAAGAGGGTTTCTTCGGAGATTACGACCCGAAAATGGTTCTTGCGGCTGCAAACGCGCCGGTGAATGTCAACCTCGCCCCACGCCGGGATCTCCTCCGTGTACCCGGGATAGGGCCGAAGGCCGCGGATCGGATCATCAGCCTGCGGAGGGTGCACCCGTTTTCCGGCCCGGCCGACCTTCTGCGTGCCGGCATACGGGGAAAGGCTGCCGGGCGCCATCTCGTATTCAGCGATCGAGATACCGTCCAGACCAAACTCTTCCTGTAACCGCCGCTCATCTCTTGAAAAATGGTGGGTTATCTGACCTTCCCAAACTCGGTGCTCACGTCTGCGGCCGAGTGATACGTCCGGTCGGAAAACCCTTCTATCGCCGTGATTACATCCTCGGATGCGCCGTTTTTACGAGCCTGATCTATGAGATCCTGCCTCCCTGCGGGGTAGTCAATGCCCTTGAGATTGACCTGCAGGTCGGCGGCGGAGAGGTGCCTGACTGTGAGGCCGGCCGTTGTTCCGGTCTCTTTTTCTTCTATCTCCCCCGCCTTCATCATGGACTCAAGTGTGGGGGCATGTGCCTCCGTCACCGGCCGGGTCTCCTCCTCCTCGACTATGATCTCCCTGGCCCGGCTCCCCTCCACTTCTTTGGCCGTTATCGGCATCTCCCCACGATCCGTCCTTTCCCGGATCTCCACCCGCTCTGTTGTGATGACCTCCCGGTGTGGGGGTTCTGTCCGGGTCACGGCACGTGCCTCCTCCTGGCTCGGTGGACTCATAGGGCGTCTCGACTCTATCAGGTTCCAATCCGCCTCCTTCGGCCACTCGCCCTCTGAGATGCCGGGCTCGTTGTCGAGCCGGTACTTGCTGATGTTCGCCATGAAGACGTCGTCCCCCGGCCGGTAGACCATGGCCTCTATGGGGATCGCGAAGAGTTTCGCTCCAAGGCCGAACATGCCCCCGGTCCTGAGCACCGCGTATGCCACCCTGCCTGTTGGGAGGCCAACCCGCAGGCTTGAGATCTCACCGAGATCGTAACCCTCGGGGTTCTTCACCCGCTTCCCCACAACATCCTCGGACGAGAAGAACTCCTGCCCTTCAGGCCTCCTCATCTGCTGTTCAAGAACTATTTCAGCCATTGCAACCACCATACCCCTATCCGAAGGCGATCTTCACCTTCGCGCAGAGCGGGCGATGCGCATTGCGACTATTTAACGGTTCCCAGGCTCCGGTGTCGGGGTGCCGACGAAGGGTTTTCCGCCAAAAAATGGGCATGCCGGGGAGATCGAGAGAGCGTTTCCCGGCTGAAGCCCATAGCGGCGGATCCCATCCTCACCTGGTTTTTCCAAACTCAGTGCTCACATCGGCCGCTGACCGGTATGTTCGGTCGGAAAACCTCTCGATCGTTGTTATCACACTCTCGGGGGCGTTGTTCTTCTGCGCCCGGTCTATGAGCTCCTGTTTTCCTGCGGGGTAGTCCATGCCCTTGAGGTGGACCTGGAAGTCCGCGGCGGAGAGATGAGGGTGATGCGGTGCCGTCCTCTGCGTAGTGGTTGCCTCCTCGATGTGAGTTTCAGGACGGGCCTCCTCCCTCCCGATCTCCTCAACCCCGGTCGGTTGTTCGCCGCGTACCTCTCTCCCGAACTCCATGCTCACGTCGGCCGCTGACCGGTACGTCCGTTCGGAAAAACCCTCGATCGTCGTTATCACACCCTTCGGGGCATCGTTCTTCTGCGCCCGGTCTATGAGCTCCTGCCTTCCCGCAGGGTAGTCCATGCCCTTGAGGTAGACCTGAAAGTCGGCGGCCGAGAGGTGTTCAGGTGCCCGTGCTGTCGTCGTGGGCTGCATGGTCTCTGTTGCCGGTGGCGTCTCCATTGCGGCCGATGGCTCTATTTTGGCCTCCTTGACGGCGGTCTCGCGGGGTGGCGTCTCCGGGATGCGCTCCCTGTGCACCTCCCTGACACCCGTCCCTGCGGGTGGCGGCCCCTCCGTCAGCACCGGCCGCTCCCCGGCGGGTTCAGCTGTCGGTTGCCCTCCCCACCCGCCTGCGACCGTCTGGACGGGCGGCGGTGTCGGAACGACCCTCTCTCCGGCAGGGGACGTGACCTCTGCCGTCCGGGACGGCGGAACCTCTCTCTTCGTTACCGGAGCCGTGGATGCCGCTGCTGTATGCACTGGAGGCGGGATCCGGACCAGGCTCCAGTCCGCCTCGCGCGGCATCCTCTCCCGGGAGAACCCCGTAGCATTATCCAGTGTCTGTTTGTCTGCATCCACGGTCGCACCCTTCTCCCCCGGGTGGATATGAACCGCCTCCCAGGGGATGGCAAAATGCTTCTCGCCGAACCCGAGGATCCCGCCGTAGGAGAGCACGGTATACACGATACAACCGCTGTCGTGATCTATCACCACATCGCTGATATCGCCGAGATGCTCCCCTTCCTCATTTCGTGCTCTGATATCCCGGATCTCGTGCATACGTATCAGGTTCACCGTCTCTTCCCTTCCCGGCCGGGTCTTCAGCACCGGTCCTGCCTGTTGTTCAGCCAATCGTATCTCCCTCCTGGTTATTCTTCTCGAAGAGGTCTCCCTTCAAGGCGGTGGGATAGAGATCCGGGGATACTTAAGGGTTTCCTGCACGTATGAACCGGGCGATCTTTGCCGGGGAAAAACGAGGTGGGGAGTAAATTACTGCCCGTTTCTCATGGTCGGGCGTAACGGAGGATGAGGTCGGTCGCCGCCCTGATATCCCGCCCCTGCTTCCTTGCCTCGGCAAGGTAGGTGTTGTAAACCTCATCGGTCACGAGCCGCAGCTGCGGGCGGAAGAGGTCGGCGTGCATCATAAGATCGAAACACCGTGCCTCGCTCTCGGTGAGGCCAAGCGGACGGTACTCCCCGGTATGCGGCACGAACGCCGGGTTTTTGTCGCGGGGCGTCCTGACCGCGAGGTCCGCAAGCGGTGTTCCCGGGATCGGTTCGGCGCTGCTCACAAAGACATCATCGAGCGAGAGTGCAGCGATGAGATCCTTTGTCGCCTCGTAATCCCGTTCCGTCTCCCCCGGGTACCCGACGATGAAGCTCCCCGCAACCCGGAGACCGTGCTCCCGGCACCGCTCCACCGCCTTCTCGACCTGCCGGACGGCTGCACCCTTTCCCATCTTCCGGAGCATCCGATCGCTCCCCGACTCAATCCCGAAGAAGACCCAGCCGATGGTATACTGCCGGACGGCATCCAGGATCTCGTCGGTGATGCAGTCGACACGGATATCGGGAGAGGATATGTTTCGCGGCCCCATCACCTCCGCCATACCGCGGAGGAGGGCGATGAAGGCGTCCGGGTTCATCTCGCCACCATGAGAGCCATAGAGCGATCCGGTTCCGCCGGACACCGAGAGCCGTGTCGCCCCGTGCGCTGCAAACGCCTTCACTTCCTCGATGACGCTCTCGATCGGCCGGCTCCGGATCGCCCTCCCGAAGAATCGGGGCACCTGGCAGAAGGTGCACCCCCCGACGCACCCACGGTGGGTCTCGATGTAGGCGCTTGCACCCCTGACGCTCTGGCTCCCGATATCGTCCGGGATGAGGGGGAGCGGCCGGTCCATCGATGCCGGTGGGGCGGAAGGTGTTATGACCGGCCGATCGGCATCGACGAACGCGATCCCGGGAAGACCGGTCGACACCCCCTCCTCGACGAGCCGGACCACCGTCTCCTCCCCCTCGCCGACGACCACCGCATCGGGGGCGAGCTCCCCGAGCACCATCTCCGGCGCAGCCGAGACCGGCCCCCCGACGTAGACCTTCCCGCCCCGTTCCCGGTGAGTCTGGACGGCATCCTGGATCGCGGGATCGAGGAGGTGCTGTGTCGAGAAGAGGCTCATGAGCAGGATGGTGTCGGGCGGTGCCGCCGGCGTCCGGGTGAGGGTTACATTGTGACCCGCGCCGCGGAGGACGCCGCCGATCAGCATGGCGCCGTAGGTGTATATGCCGGGGGAGAGGATCGTGATATCCATGATCACAGTATCGCCGGAACAATATACAAAGGGTGGGGATCGGCCGGTCAGAGCGGCACAGGTTGCCTGAATCGCTGTGCCTCGGCGACGGTATGCGCCTTCCGGTCTCCTGCATCTATCAGCCGGATCTGGAAGCGCATGATATCGATGATGATGGGGTCGGGGTTCTGCTCCAGCGTCTCATTTACCATGATACGCGCCTTGCGGAGCCTCCCGGCCCGGCGGAGCAGGTCGGTAAGGATCGCTTCATCCATCCCGGCTCCGGGCGCCAGCCGTTCACCCTTTTCCCACGCCCGGCGGAGCAGATCAGCGGCGCGTTTCCGGCAGATCCGGGCGGGCACATCTTCTTCCCTGTCGTCGCACGCCCATGCTGCGTGGAGGGATGCCCACGCCGCACGGGCGGGGGTGCCGAGGTCTTCCTGGATGATCGACCAGCAGAGGAAGGTGTTTGCCACTCCGGGGAATCTCCGGGCATCGAGCTGCCAGCGGTAGCGCGGGAGTTTCACCACATCAGCCGCTCCTTCCGGTGCGTTTCCCGGATCAGGCGCGCAGTAGCCGCAGGACGGGCATCGTTTCACCCATGCATAGATGGTGGACCGCAGGGGTTCGGCGGGGCGGGTGTCGAGGTCCCTCGACCCGACGCTGCTTGCAGCATCAGGAATGGTGAACCGGCAGGCCTCACCGCAGACTGCACAGGTGGCATTGAGATGGTGAAGGTGGTTCATCGGTGGGCTGCATTACATGGCATCCGATATATATTTTATCTCGAATGGAATCCCTTCCCGTCCCGCAAGTCCACCCCTGCCAGCCACGTTTCGCCCCTCTCCCCTCTCAGGCCATGGGTGTCGTTTTCTCGACTCTCCAGGCATAGATCGTCATAACCCACCCGAGGAACGCTGTCGCACCCGCAACCAGCGCGAGGATCAGCCAGTGGACGGGGCCGGCGGTGTCCACCGCGAGCCGTACGATGAGGTTCAGGGGGTTGTAGGGGGCGGCCATGACGAAGAGGAAGACCACGACGAGCGCCGTCGAGAAGATGAACTGGGCGCTCGTCCGTTCGCGGTAGTGGAGCCCGACGAGGGCGCCGAGCAGGATGAGGAAGAGTCCGCCTACCGCGACGTGGAGGAGTATCGCAGCGGCGTTATCGACCCGGATGCCGTTCAACCCGAGGAGGAGGAGCCAGGCTCCGGCCTGGACGGGAACCAGAACCTCGCAGGCGACGATCTTTCCCCAGATCATCTCTGTAAATGTGACCGGTGTCGACATGAGCGTCTCAAGGGTCCGGCGCTGGTACTCCTCGGTGATGAGGTCGATGATCAGGGCGGCCGAGACGATCGCCGGGAGGAAGACAAGCAGCGGGATGAGGAGGCCGTAGACGAACTCAAAGAAGTTCTCGCCGCCCCGGGGCTCAGGGAAGTTCAGCGGGACCGGGAAGGCGGTCATCCGTTCGGCCCGGATCTCCCGCAGTTCCCTCTCGTAGCCCTGGAGAACCTCTTTTATCTTGACGTTGATGACGCCCGATTGCAGGTCGTTCTGGATGAGGTAGAGCGTGACCGTGATCGGTTCTTCCGCATCCGGCGGCGTATCGGGGACGTAGATCACCGCCGAGACCTTTCGTTCGCGGAGTGCTGCGAGCGCTGCAGGGAGGTCCATCCGGTGGAGGATGAGGTCGTCTCGTTTCTCAAACTCCTCGATGAGGGGCGAGTCCGACCCGGCGTAGCCGACGCCGTAGGTTATCGTCGAGTAACTCTCGAGTGCCTCCGGGTCGTACATGGCGGTGAGCCCCACCATCAGGAACGACGAGAACATCGCGATGAAGACCTGCAGGAGTATGGCAAAGATGATCGTCTTCTCTGCCGAGAGGCCGCGAAGTTCTTTCTTCGCGATGAGGGCAACGTTTCGAGCGTTCACAGGAGCGCCCCCGCGAGGAAGTAGAGGTTGTAGAGGCTGTGCACCACGGTTGCCGCGATCAGCCCCGGTCCGTAGGCGCGCCGTCCCAGCACGAGGAGGAACCCGCCGGTGATGAGCACTCCTGCTATGTGGAGGAGGAGTGGCATCCAGAGGACCTGGAGGGAGGAGAGGAAGAGGGCGTTCCCGAAGATCGACTCGGTGATCTGGGCAAGTGTGGCAAAGAGGAGGAGTTTCTCGCCGATGAGGAACCCGAAACCGATGGCGACTGCCCCGATGAGCAGGGTCTTTGGTGTGAGGAACGCCGGGCGCGTCTGTGCCACCGCATAGAGCCCGATTGATTTGGCGAACTCCTCGACGAACGCCGCTGAGACGACCAGGAGGACAAGGGAGAGCGGCATCGGGATGTTGAAGAAGAGGACGAGCGCCATCATCTGGACCATGAAGACGAACGGTATCGTGAAGGCGGAGAGGAGGAAGAGCGAGAGGTAAGGATGATCCCGGCGTATCCCGGCCGATATGAAGTCAATGAGCCGGGACAGAAGGGTTTTTTCTGAAAAGAGCCGTTCTTCGCGGAAGTTCATGATGCCGCCGTAGAAGAGGATGAGGGCGGTTGCAAAGAAGAGCGTGGTCGAGTAGACGTACTGGGCGGCGGTGAACCCATCTCCCTGGATATCGAGGACGATCAGGGTGAGGGGCGATATGATGCTTATGACGTGGGTGTTTGCAAAGATCGTCGGGAAGAAGAGGTACGATGTGGCGATGGTCGAGAAGAAGATCGAGACGAACGAGAGTTCCTTGAAACTCCGGGAGGCCATCCCGATGATCAGGGCGTTTGCGAGGAAGAAGAGGATGACCGGGATGAGCGGGAGGAGGATCGAGAGTGGCGCCCCGATAGCGAAGGTGATCGCGGCCGAGATGAGGAGCATGACCGCAAAATAGGGGAGCGCTTTCCCGACGACGATCGCAACCGGGCTGACCGGGGTTGCAAGGAGCGCCTCCCCGGCCCTTCCCACTCGCTCGTTCATGATGCTCATCATGTAGAACTGGGAGGTGAAGTAGAGGGGGAATATGAAGACGAAGACGAGGACGATCGCGTCAAACGGGAGCGGAGTCGAGAGTTCGGCCGGCGTTCGGAACCGATCCGCTACGGAATCCCCTGGTGTGAGGCCGGTATAGCGAGAAAGGGGGTGATCACCCCCCGATCCGGTGAGGTGCTCCCTGAGGTCATCCTCAGAGACCGGCATGGCCGATGGGGGGAGGGTCACCGCCTCGACCGGGCCGGAGGGGACGGGAGGCTCCTGTGCGTCTGCCGGAGCGCCGACCTGCTGCCCGCCCTGGGTTGCCAGGAAGTCGATCTCGCTCTTCACGTACTCGAGGTCGATCCAGAGCGGGTATGCGGCAAAGAGATCGGGCTCTTCTGCGGCGATGCGGGAGACGTATCCCTGGTAGCTGCGTTCGAGCGTCTTCAGTGCCGCCCTGCCTTTATCGGTATCCGCGGCGTAGACCTCGCCTTGCAGGACGATGATGTCGTATGAGAACCGGTCTGTCCAGAGGGCTGAGCCGTCGTCGATATACACGGTGAACCGGGTGTCGGGGAGGATGATCCGGGCGGTATCGAGGTCGTCGACGCCGATGCAATAGATGCCGTCCTGCATATGGACGCCGCTCTGGGCGGCGAATGTCGTTACCAGAACCAGGAGGATGAGCAGGCCTGCCGCGAGCGGGAGGACGTTTCTTCCCATCGTGGTCATCGACCGTTTCATCTCCCAGACGGCGATTGTCCGGATGGAGGAGAGCATGTGCATACGTATTCCCGGAGAACGTCAGAGGAATCATATCTCTCTGCAACAACCTATTAGTAATCATCGACGGTATAGGAAAGCCCAATGATCACGGCCCGCGCTCTCACCAAACACTACGGCGACTTCCCCGCTCTCGACGGCGTTACCTTCGATCTCGGAGACGCACAGATACTCGGTGTGATCGGGCATAACGGGGCCGGAAAAACGACGCTTCTGAAGATCATGGCCGGTCTCATATCACCGACGGCGGGGGATCTCACCATCGACGGGATCGACGTTGTCCGTAGACCGCTCGACCTGAAACGGAATCTGGGTTACCTCCCCGAAGAATCGCGCCTCTACGAGACGATGACCGCGGATGCGTATCTCACGTTCTTCGGCGAGATCTATGGTCTGTCAGGGGCGGCCATAAGAACCCGGAGCGATGACCTCCTCGCGGAACTCGCGCTCGATCCGGGTGGGAAGAAGATCGGGGAACTCTCAAAGGGGATGAAACGCAAGGTTGCCATAGCGCGGTCGTTGATGCATGACCCGGGTCTCCTCATCTACGACGAACCCACCTCCGGTCTCGACCCCATGACCTCGCGGTCGGTGCTCGACTACGTCAGCGGTCTGCGGGGACAGGGTAAGACGGTGATCTTCTCTGCCCACAACCTCTTCCAGGTGGAGGAGATCTGCGATCTTGTGCTGATCCTTCGCAGGGGGAAGGTGGTGGCACAGGGGACCATGCCCGAACTCCGGGAGGCGTTCGGCTCGATCACCTACCGGGTCTTCTTCCGCGTCCCGGATCCGGCATCTTTTGTCACATCCATCGAACATCTCGCCCACGACGGCCGGCATCTCGCCGAGGCGCGGTCCATCGAGGACTTGAACCGGACGACCGCAGCACTTGCGGCGGATGGTGCAACGATCGAGCGGATCGAGTCGCATTATCCAACGCTTGAGGAGATGCTCTTGAAGATCGGGCGGTAAGCCCCAAAAAACAGTTATATCCACTTGTTTTGTAAATATCGCCCGATCTTTCCGGGACTTATCCCTCGCCATGATCCCTTATGTCTGGTTCTCCGGGCGACTGCTTCTGTATCGCACGATATCATACGGAGTTCTCTTTTCATCCTGTTCCTGCTACTTCGCTGGCGGGAAACGTGTGTGCTGAACGTGTTGCTGCGTGATGTTCTTCCGGATCTGGTATCAGAGCTGGGTATATATATCAGCGGCATATATGTGCCCCCGATAACCCCGTTATCATTGCAGCAGCCGGTCTCCTGCGGGAAACTGCGGTGCGAGCAGAGGGTTGTCGGCATCGACCCGATGGCGCGGCGTCCTCTCTGCAATGGGGGAACCCTGCTGGAGGACGATCGCGGAGCGTCTGAAGGTCGTCGCCGGAGAAAGAATCGATACGGATGACAGGAAAGGAAGAACAGACAACGGGCCTGAAGGGATTTGAACCCTTGGCCTACGGATTAAGAGTCCGTCGCTCTGCCGACTAAGCTACAGGCCCCACGTATCTGACCTTACAGTGTGGCACGGGATAGGGTATAAATCTTGTGGGTCCCTCGCAAAAACCGCCGGGATGGAATCCCTTAATACTATGAGAAGTTACACCATTGTACGCATGCCTGAAGCCGTCCAGAACGTTTCTAAGGAACGTATCAAGTATATCATTTTCGGCTGCGGGAGCACTGGCTATAACGTCGCGGAAGAACTCGAACGGGAGAATGAAGATCTCATCATCATCGATAAGGATGAGAAGCGAGTGGAAGATCTCCGTGACCAGAAGTACGAAGCGCTCGCCCGTGACCTCCGTGACCCAAACCTTGTGGAGGGGTTGCCCGTGCCGGAGATCGCGTTCATCCTTGCGAACGACCGGGATGCCAACCTCACCGCCCTTAAGACTATCAAGACCCGGTATCCGGCGACCTACGTCATCGCACGCGCCACCGATCCGGTCGGCGTCGATCTCCTCCAGCAGGAGGGCGCCGATATCGTCCTTTACCCACAGGAGGTGGTTGCGCGAACTGCCATCCACCATATCCGCAAACTCCACTCGTCGAGGCTTGCGCTCCGGCTCTACGATATGCTCGCCTCCTGGGAGGGGACGCTCTGCATCGTCACCCACTTAAACCCCGATCCGGACTCGATATCGAGCGCCATGGCTCTCTCGATGATCGCACGGCACGCAAGCCACAACAAGCTGAACTGCCGCATCCTCTATGAGGGGGATATCGGACACCAGGAGAACCGGGCGTTCATCAACCTCCTTGAGATCAAGATGGAGCGCCTCACCCCCCAGGACCTTGAGACGTGCAACTACATCGCTCTGGTCGACTCATCCGGACCGGGCGTGAATAATGAACTCCCGAAGACCACCCGGGTCAACATCATCGTCGATCACCACAAGAACGGCGAGCACCCCCTCACCACCGCCGACTTCGTCGACATCCGGCCGGGGGTCGGCGCCACGGCGAGCATCCTGACCCAGTACCTGATGGAACTCGATATTCCTGTGAACAAATCGGTGGCTACCGCGCTCCTTTATGGCATCCGGGCTGATACGAGGGACTTCAAGAGAAACGTCACCCCACAGGACCTCAACTATGCGGCGTTCCTCCTCCCCCTGACCGATTCGGATCTCCTGGACAAGATCACCTCCCCCTCCATGTCGCAGGAGACCGTGGAGATCATTGGAAACGCCATCCGAAACCGGCGAATCAAGAACGGTTACCTCTTCTCAAACGTCGGTTACATCAGGAATCGCGACGCTCTCCCGCAGGCGGCCGATATCCTGATCCTCCTCGAAGGCGTGAACACGGCGCTCGTCTACGGTATAAGCGATCAGAATATCATCATATCTGCCCGGAACAAGGATATCAGGCTCCACCTCGGCAATGTTATGGCCGAAGCGTTCGGGCCTATCGGCGAGGCGGGTGGGCATGCCACGATGGCGGCAGCCTTGATCCCGCTCAACTACTTCTCGATGGTGAAGGAGAAAGAGGGGCTGCTTGACCTGATCATCGATCCGATCCTGAAACGGTTCTCCGGTATCGTCGGCCTGGACAACAATGAGGGTAAGCAATGAGGTTTGCGGACTGGGAGCCTCATTACACTGCAATTCTTGAATATTTTGGGTTTGAGCGCGAGGCGGACGAAGCCGCCGCCCACCTGCTCGCGGATCTTGCTGGCGGCCGTGACGATGTCGGATTACTTGAGGCTCTCATCAGGGGTCGGGCGGTGACGGTCTGTGGGAACGCGCCCTGTCTCCCCCGGGAACTCGACCGGATCGAGGGGACGGTGCTTGCCGCCGATGCGGCGGCGGAGGTGCTTGCAGATCACGGTATCCAGCCGGATGCGGTCTTCACCGACCTCGATGGGGCGACCGACGCTTTCATAGACCTCTCTCTGAGAGGGACGGTGATGGTCGTTCACGCCCACGGCGACAACGTCCCGCTCCTCCGCCACTGGGTTCCACGGATCCCCGGGCCGCTCGTCGCCACGACGCAGGCGTCACCCCTCCCCCATGTCCATAACTTCGGCGGGTTCACCGATGGCGACCGGGCGGTCTTTGCCGCCGATGAGCTCGGGGCGGCGTCTATCCGGATCATCGGGTTCGATCTTGCCGATAAAAATGTCGATCCCCTCAAACGGGGAAAACTCTACTGGGCGGGAGAGCTCCTCCGCCTGATCGGGTATGACCTCTAACGCCCTCATCATCGACGGTTACGTCGACGAACCTGCCTGCCTCGGTGTTGCGCCCTACATCTCCCCCTACATCCGTGAGGTTGCTGGAGTCCTCGCCGGGCACGGTTACGCAGCCCGTTACATCACCATCGACCAGATCCGGGCGGATCCCGCCCTCATCAGCGCCTCCCGTACCGATCTCATGGTGATGATCGCCGGCCTGACTGTGCCGGGGACATACATCGGGGGGAAACCCGCGACCCTGACGGAGATCCAGCAACTCGGAACCCTCTTCCGGGAGCCGACGACTGCCGTCGGCGGGCCGATCGCCTTCGGTTACGCTTCCGGCGGGGGGCGTAAGGCGATAAAACAGGCGATCGCCGGGTTCGACGTCACGCTCAGCGGTTCGCCTGCGGTGGCGCTCGATGCCTGGCTCTCGGGCGGTGAACCCGCCGGTGCGGGCGATTACTCCCTGACCGACCCGTGGTCTGTTGCGGGTGCCGGGGTTATAGGCGAGCACCCGGCGTTCCCTTACGTGATGTGCGAACTCGAGACCGCGACCGGGTGTTCGCGGGCGACGGTCGGGGGATGTTCGTTCTGCACCGAGCCTTTCTACGGGCTCCCACGCTATCGGAGCATCGAGGGGATCGCGGAGGAGGTCGCGGCGCTCCATGCGGCGGGTGCCCGCCACTTCCGCCTCGGCCGGCAGCCCGATCTCCTTGCCTACCAGAGCAGCGGCGGGGAGTTCCCCATCCCGCGCCCCGAGGTGCTCGCTGAACTCTTCTCAGCTGTCAGAGAGAACGCGCCGGACTTAAAGACCCTGCACATCGACAACATCAACCCCGGCACCATCGCCCGGCACGAGGATGCGGCACGGGAGGCGCTTGCCGCCATCGTTGCCGGCCATACCCCCGGCGATACCGCGGCGTTCGGTATGGAGACCGCCGATCCCGCGGTTGTGGCGGCAAACAACCTCAAGGCGATGCCGGACGATGTCTTCCGCGCAATCGAGATCGTGAACGACGTTGGAGGGAAGCGGACGGGGGGCATCCCAGAACTCCTGCCGGGACTGAACTTCATCGTCGGTCTTTCCGGGGAGACGTCGGCGACGTTTGATGCGAACGAGGCGTTCCTCCGGCGGGTGTTCGACGCCGGGCTCATGGTGCGGCGGGTGAACATCCGGCAGGTGATGCCGTTCGAGGGGACGGCGGCCTACGAGGAGAACACTCTCGGGAAGCACGACGCACGGTTCCGCTCCTTCAAGGAGTGGACCCGGACGCAGTTCGACGAGCCGATGCTCCGCCGGGTCTTCCCCGTCGGCACCGTTCTCCCGGAGGTCGTCGTCGAGGTTTCGGGGAGGCCGTCGTTCGGGCGGCAGATGGGTTCGTATCCCATCCTCGTCGGGACCCCGCTCGAACTCCCGGTGGGGACGGTGCTCGACGCCGTCGTTGTCGACTGGGGGATGCGGTCGGTGACGGCGCTCCCCTGCCCGGTCGAGGTCAACACCCTCCCGGTCGCGGCGCTCCGCTGGATCCCGGGCGTCGGCAAGAAGAGGGCCGCGACCATCGCTGTTCGCCGGCCGTTCCGGAATTACGAGGAGTTCCGGGAGGTCGCGGGGGAGACGGGGATTGAGGGGGTGATGAGGTTTTGAGAGGTCAGGCGCATGTTCGCCCACTTAGCTCTGCGAACTCGTTGCGAGTCATATCACCTTCGATATCATCCGTGAACGCTGTTTTTTCACACTCCCTACCAGCATCGCGAGAGGAACATCCCTTCCTCCACCTCATAAAAAATAGGTGACTCCTCACTCCGCCCGCCCCCCCAGACAGGGACAGTCACCACGTTACCCGGATGGCAGCCGTGCACCGCTTCTCCCCCGGATCGCTTCCATATCTCCGGCACGAGGCCACTACTGATGCAGAGAGTAAATGGTTTGTAAATGGGGGAGATAATTACAGGAAACGGTATGATGTGGTTTGGAAAAGAAGCCTGAGGGAATTCCCGTTGTCGAAGTCATCGGGCGATGCGTGGCGATAGCCGATGGAATTTGGTGAATCGTCGCATGATACTCAGCCCCTGTTCCGGAAGATGATTTTCGGCTACTCCTCCTCCCGCAACTCCATCACCCGGAGAACGTCCGTCCGGGTCACGATCCCGATCAGTTCGCCATCAGCGACCACCGGGACTCTCCCGATATTCTGCCCGGTCATGATCCGGAGGGCATCAAGAAGCGGCGCCGTCGGCGAGAGGGTGGTCGGGTTCCGGGTCATGACGTCGCGCACCTGCATCGCCTCCCGGTCTATCGGTGATATTTTATGGACATCGGCGAGGGCGACGATCCCGACGAGCGCCCCTCGTTCAATCACGGGAAAGCCGAGATGCTTCGTCTCGTACATCATCTCCAGCAACCGGGTGAGTGTCGTCTCCGGGGCAACGGTGATGGCGGGGGTGTTCATCGCGTCCGCCACAGTGACATCCTGGAGCAGGATGTTGTAGCGCAGCGACGTCGCCTCCTGGCTCGCCCCGATGTAGATGAAGAACGCGATGAGGATCAGGATGGGGTTTAAGAGCAGGAACCCGACGATCCCGAAGAGGACGGCAAACCCTTTTCCGACATCGGCGGCGATCCGGGTCGCGCGGGAGAGCGGCATCCGGCGGGCGAGCCACGCGCGGAGCACCCTCCCGCCATCCATCGGAAACGCCGGGAGAAGGTTGAACCCAAAAAGCAGAACGTTCAGGAGCCCGAGATAGCCGAAGGTGAATATAAGGGCGCCCGCGGCACCCGGATCAGGGACGACCACCGCAAAGACGTAGACGAGAACGCTGCAGACGATACCGACTGCAAGGCTCGTCAGCGGCCCTGCGAGTGCCATGGGAAGCTCCACCTTCGGATCCGGCATCGTCTCCTCCATCTGCGAGACTCCCCCGAGGAGGAGGAGCGTGATGCTGTGGATCTCGATCCCCTTTGCCTTTGCTATGAGTGAGTGTGCCATCTCATGGATGAATACACCGATAAAAAGGCCGAGTGCGACGATTGTCCCGAATATGTAGGGATTGAACCCCGCCGTGATCAGCGTCGGGTCGATCGGAACACCGAAGAGAGCTTCGATCAAACTGATCGTGAGCATGATCTGGCTCCCGATGATCCAGGCAAAAAGGGGAATCACCAGGAGGAAACTCCAGTGCAATTTGACCGGAATCCCGGCCAGATTTCCGATCTGTAGCGACGCTTCCATGAGAAAGAGTATCTTTTTATCGTTTATAGTAATATACCTTCAGAGAGGATACCGATGAGAACACAGATCACAGAGATGTTCGGGCTGCGTGTCTATACCGAACGAGCTGTCTTTATCGGGAGCGTCGACGACGTCGTGCTTGATGTAGACCAGAAGAAGATCGCATCCCTTGCGGTCAGCGAGCTCAATCCCGAGATAGGCGAGATTAAAGGTTATACCGGGCTGCAGATTCCCTTCCGTATCGTGAAGAGTGTCGGGGATATCATCATCGTCCGTCACATCCCCGGGCTCTTCAAAGTCCCTGAAAAAGAAGACTGACCACGATGCCCGGGGCCCCCTGCCGATACAATATGGATATCAGAGACCGCGAGATCTTCTCGAACCTTACAATCTTCCCTCCCATTTTCATCCGGCTTGACGGCCGAGCTTTTCATCGTCTGGCACACTCGCTCAGCCTCAAAAAGCCGTTTGATCCCTCCTTCAACGAGAGCATGCGATCGGTCTGCCGCTACCTCCTCACTGAGAGCGGCCTTACCCCTGCGTTCGCCTACACCTTCTCCGACGAGATCAGTCTCTACTTCCCGACACTGCCGTTCTCCGGGCGGGTGGAGAAACTCGACTCCGTGACCGCCGCGGTTGCCGCAAGCAAACTCACGATCGAGCTTGGATGCACCGAGCCTCTTGCGTTCGATGCCCGGACGATCCCCGCTTCTCCGGAATTTGCCGTCGAGTACCTCGTATGGCGCCAGAACGAGGCGTGGCGAAATCACATCAACGCCTACTGCCAGAACGCGCTTATCGAGGAGGGGATGACTGCCCGGGAGGCGGCTGCGGTGCTCCGGGGGATGCAGTCCGGTGCGATGCATGAGTTGATGTTTGAGCGAGGCGTCAACCTGGCGGAGACGCCGGCCTGGCAGCGGCGCGGCACGCTCCTCTACCGGGAGGAATGCATAAAAGAGGGATATAACCCCCTGACGGGGGAGACGGTCGAGGCTGTGCGGACCTGTATCCGGGAACCGGAGGAGACGCCCCTCTTCTCCACACCGGAGGGCGAGGCGCTGATCCGGTCACTCACCGGCGCGTGAGATGCCGATCCGCATCTGCACGCCTTCCACGTCCCAGTCCTTATCGAGGGCGAACGATTCCGTCGGTCTCTCCTCGTTGCTGATGGTGAGGGTCGCTGCCCGCACCTCGCCGGCAATCTCTTTCTGCCACTCATCCTGTGCGATCAGCACGGCCACCCGCTCATCGGCGACATCCACGGCTACCGTGATGAAATCGTCGACGTTCAGGTCGAGCTGGCGGCGCATCTCCTGGATCCGCCGGATAACCTCGCGAGCGTAGCCTTCGGCCTCCAGCTCCGGGGTGAGGGTGACGTCGACGTAGACCGTCGCGTCCTTCATGGGGGCGGCAAAGATACCGGCAGGGAGGGCCTCGACGAAGGTGACGTGGGCTGCGGTTATCTCGTAACCATCGAGTTCGGCCCTCCCATCTTGCTCGATCGCGGCCTTCAGGGCGGTGCCGTCTGCGTTCTCTATCAACGCCTTGACCTTCGGCCCCTCTCTCCCGAACTCCGGGCCGATCGCCCGCATCACCGGCTCGGCCTGCCAGAGGATCCTGTCCCACGCACCCGTGACAACCCTGACCGTCCGGGCGTTCGCCCGGTTCAAAGCAAGGTTGTTCAACCCCTCAAGAGCCTTCTTCACCTCATCGCTCCCGGTGACTACAACGGTCTCCGAGACCGGCCAGCGGAGTTTCCGCCTCCCGTTCTGCCGGGCGGTGGCGATGGCGTCGTCGAACGACCGGACGACTTCCATGGCGCTCTCGAGGTCGCCCGCGTTCAGGAGGTCGTCTGCCTCCGGCCAGTCGAGCATGTGAACGCTCTCCGGATCGCCCGCGAGGCGCAGGTTACGGTAGATCTCCTCGGCGATATGGGGGGTGAACGGCGAAAGGAGCGCGATCAGGCGGCGCATGACGTAGTATATGGATTCGTAGGCGTACCGCTTCTCCATCGAGTCCTCCTCAAGCCACATCCTCGGCCGGACGAGCTGGACGTACCAGCGTGAGAGGTCCTCGAGGATGAAGGAGGCGAGCGCCCGCGTCACCCTGTGGAGTTGGTACTCCTGCATATCCACGGCTGTTGCCCGGGCAAGCGAGTTCACCCGGGAGATGATCCAGCGGTCCTCCTCAGGCATACTGGCGATATGCGTCCGGATGAACGAATCGTCCCATCGTCCATCGTCGGATGCCGGCTCGAACGAGTCGAGGACCATGTAGGGGAGCGGGAACCGGTAGACGTTCCAGAGGATATTGAGCGCCCGGTGGATCGTCTTGACGCTGTCCCAGTTGAACTTCAGGTCGTCCCAGGGAGCGTTCGCCCAGAGGACGTAGAACCGCAGGACGTCGACGCCGAACTGGTTCATCACCTCTTCAGGTGTCACCACGTTGCCGAAGCTCTTGCTCATCTTGCGCCCTTCGGCGTCGAGAGCAAACCCGTGCATCAGGACACTCTTGTAGGGAGCGCGGCCGAACGCCACGGTGCTCGCCCCGAGCTGGGAGTAGAACCAGCCCCGGGTCTGATCCTGCCCTTCGGTGATGAAGTCCGCCGGCCAGAGGCGGTCGAAGGCCTCGCGCTCCCGGGGGAACCCGAGGGTCGCCCATGACGCGACCGCCGAGTCGAACCAGACATCGAAGATATCGGTGACCCTGCGCATCTTTCCTCCGCAGGAGCATGGGATGGTGACCTCATCCACGTAGGGGCGGTGCGGATCGGGAACCTTCGCGCCCGACCGTTCCTCGAGTTCGGCGATCGTCCCTATGACGGTGCGCTCCTCGCACTGTTCGCACTGCCAGATGGGGATGGGGATGCCCCAGTAGCGCTGTCGGGATATGCACCAGTCGCGTGAGTCCCTGACGAAGTCGTGGAACCGGGCGCTTCCTGCCCATTCGGGGTACCACTTCACCCTCGCGATCTCCTCAAGCATCGGTTCGCGGATTGCGGTCGCCTTCAGGAACCACTGTGCGGTCGCCCGGTAGATGATAGGGGTCTTGCACCGCCAGCAGTGGCCGTAACGGTGGGTGATCGTCCGCCGGGCGAGAAGATAATCGCTGAGCGCATCGACGATGAGGTTGTTTGCGTCCCGGACGTACATATCCTCGAACGCCCCGGCCTCCCGGGTGAAGCACCCCCCGGCGTCAACCGGGCAGAAGACCTCGAGCCCTTCCTTGATGCCGACGAGGTAGTCGTCCCACCCGTGCCCCGGAGCGATGTGGACGAGACCGGTGTTTTCGAGCGCAACGTAATCGGCCGCGACGACCCGATGCCGGATCTCAGCCTGGTGCGGCACCTGGCCTGCAAGCGGTGATGTGTACTCCGTCCCGATGAGGTCACTGCCGGTGGCTTTCAGGAGGACGGTGTAGTCCTGGTAGTGTCCCATCTTCAGGACGGACTCGACGAGTTCGTCGGCGATCCAGAGGATCTCCTCGCGGTCGTCCTTCTTTGCCGCCACCCGGGCATAGGTGAACGTGGGGTTGACCGCTACCGCGATGTTTGCGGGAAGCGTCCACGGCGTGGTCGTCCAGATCACCAGGTATTCGTTCTCGCGCCCGGCAATCGGGAACTTGACGAAGATGGATGGGTCGGTCTCGTCCCAGTACTCCACCTCCGAGTCGGCGATCGCCGTCTCGCACCGGGGGCACCAGTTCACGACCCGGTGGCCGCGTTCGAGAAGCCCGCGCTCC
>JAAZGM010000091.1 GCA_012511245.1 Methanomicrobiales archaeon
ACGTATTCTTCGAGTGCGAGGCTCTCGAACGCCTCATCGCCCGGCTCGTCAGCGATGAGCGTATCGCTGCGGTCTGCGGTGATCTTTACCCCCTTCCCGGCGACGGGTCTCACCCGGCACAGATGGAGGGCGCCTATCGACATTACTACGGGCGGATGTGCAGTTGGGAGAGCGCCATCGACTCTACCTATGCCTTCAACGGCGCACTCGTTGCCTTCAAGCGCGACCTGGTGACAAGAATCGATGACCGGCGCGGAGCGGACGATGCAAACACGGCGTTCGAGGCTATCAGGCGTGGATACATGGCGGTGTACGAGCCCGGAGCCCAGGTATACGAGGACGTGCCCCCGAACTTTCACCGACAGTACCGCCAGAAGAGTCGGCGAGCGACGCACCTGATCGAGGCGACGGTCTCCAATCTCGATCTCCTGAGGCTCTCCCGCCCGTTCTCACGATTCTTCTATCCCCTGCGGATCTACATGTACCTTGTGACGCCGGCCCTCTTTTTCGCCGGCAGTGTTCTCTTTACGATAGGGCTCGCCCTTGCACACCCCATCCTTGCCATCGGAATACTCGGTTGCTCCCTCCTGATCGGATACTTCTGGAGGAGCAGCACGATCGTCTCATTTGCCACAAACCAGGCCTACCTGGTAAAAGGGCTGCTCAATCTCGGAAAAGATATGCGAGTCTGGGAGAGCACATCGAACAAGGTGGGAACCGGATAACCGGCTCAGTTATCCCCCGCTACCCGGCTCCGACCACCCGTAAAACCCCCCACAACCCGGAGACGGGACTATTTTTCAGGATGGACCGGGACGCCTCACCAAACTGCATCCTCAGCAGGATACCTTATCGCCGCCAAGAGTTCCGTTGCGATAAATTCGGGATTACTTTTAAATACTTCCAATTGATCGCAAGAGTCCAAGCTTAATGAAGATCCTCCTCGTCTCCACCCAGGACTACATTCACCACCCGATCCCCTCGAGGCACCACAATATCTTCGAGGAACTCGCGGCACGGCACGAGGTCCACGTCCCCCACTTCCACGTCAGCCGGGGCAAGGAGCGCGAGACCCTTCTTCACGTCCACGAGGCAACGCGATTTCCCGTCGAGAGCCCGTTCCTCCACTACACCCTGAACGCCCCCCACCATTACCGGGTCATCAGCGAGATCATCCGCGGACACGATATCGACGTCGTCGTCGGGGCTCACGTCCTCGCGGGGACGGCGATGGTCCGAGCGGCAAAGAAGTACGGCGTCCCGGTGGTCTTCGACCTCAAAGACTGGTTCCCAGACTCCGCCGCCGCTTACTACAAAAACCCCGCCGTGAAGCGCCTGCTCCAAAAAGGCGTCCTCGCCATAACCCGCTACAACCTCGACCACAGCGACGTCGTCACGACGGTCTCCCCCGGACTGGTCGAGAAACTCCACCGGTACGGCTACGAGGCCGAGCTGATCACGAACGGGGTCAACACCGACCTCTTCCGCCCGACCGACGATGGGGCGATGCGCTCGGCCCTCAATATCGCCCCCGATGCCTTCGTTCTCGGGTTTGCCGGTGCCGTCGAACGGTGGTACTCCCTCGACGAGGTGATCCGGGCGCTCCCGAAAGTTCTTGAGCGTCACCCGAATGCGGAACTCCTGATCGTCGGCGGCTCGCTCTTCACCGGCTACCTTGAGGAACTGCAGGCTCTCGCGGCGGACCTCGGGGTTAGCCGGCAGGTGCACTTCACCGGCGCCGTCGACTACCGTGACCTTCCCGGCTACATCGCGCCGATGGACCTCTGCCTCATCCCGCTCTCCCCTCCCCAGTGGGTCGATATCGCTCTCCCAAACAAGTACTTCGAGTACTCGGCGTGCGGGAAAACGATCCTCTCCACCCCCATCCCCGACATGCTCCGGATGGGCGGCGACCATATCGCCGTTTACCGGAACCGGGAAGAGTTTGTCGAGAAGGTCGATGAGGCAGTCCTCAGTCCGGGCCGAACGCCCGCCGGCGTGGAGGAGCACAGCTGGAAGAAGAAGGCGGAGGCGTTCGAGAAGGTCTTTGCACGACTGACGTGAAAACCCCGGAAATCACTTCGTTTTTGAGCACCCTCGGCACGCCAAGGTTATTAATGGCTCAAAAGGATACTGGCTCGTAACAAGGAGGGTCCAATGGCTCACGTGGATCTCGGAAAGTACCGACCGTATATCATCATCGGTTTTATCATCCTGTTCACCCTGCTCGCGTTCTGGACGCGAGGTATCCCTTCGGAGGGGCTGGTGACCGCCGACGGTGTCAATCTCCTGGAAAACGACGCCTGGTACAACATCCGTCAGGTCGAACAGACCGTTGCCAACTTCCCCGGCTACGCCTGGTTCGACGCGATGACGCTCTACCCGACCGGCGACGTCATCTACTGGGGGCCGCTCTTCGCCCAGATCGCGGCAGCCCTCTGTCTTCTCACCGGCGCAACGACACGGCCGGAGCTCATGGTGGTGGCGTCCTGGGTCCCGCCGCTGATGGCCGCGGCGATGGTGCCGGTCATTTACCTGCTCGGAAAGAAGATCGCCGACTGGAAGACCGGCCTCATCGCGGCGGGCCTCATCGCGGTCATCAGCGGGAACTACGCCTACCGCTCCCTCTTCGGCTTCGTCGACCACCATATCGCGGAGACACTCTTCTCGACGATCTTCATCCTCGCCTATGTTGCGGCACTGCTCGTCACCCGTGACCACCCGTTCTCCCTCAAGGATCGCGGAACCCTCACGGTTGGGGGGTTGAAAGCCCCGGCGCTCGCCTCGGTGCTCGCGGGCGTCGGGTACCTCCTCGGGTACTTCAATATGCCGACGATGATCCTCTTCGCGCTCATCGTGACGGCGTTCACCCTGATCCAGTTCCTCCTGGACTACTTCCAGGACCGGTCAAGCGACTACCTGGTTCTCGTAAACACTATCACATTCGGTGTCGTGATCATCGGGACGGTAGCGTTCGGCTTCCCGCACCTCGGCTTCGACCTCTCCCGCTACACCGTCGGGCACGCCATCGCCTCCGCCGCCCTCATCGCCGGGACGATCGTGCTCTATGCGCTCTTGGTCTTCCTGAAAGACCGGCCGAAGTACTACTTCCCGGCAGCGCTCGCCAGCATCGCGGTCGTCGCCGTGGCGGCGCTCTACATCGCCCTCCCGGACGTCTACAACCTCCTGATCGCAAGCCTCTTCGCGTTCTTCGGCGAGCAGCCGGTCACCACAACCGTTCAGGAGGCACGGGCCTGGTCATTCGATATGGCTTGGGCAGCGTTCAACTGGGGCCTCCTCCTTATGGCGGGCGGGATCGCCGCCCTGCTCTGGCGGAGCCACGAGAAGGTGAACCCCGCCCACGTCTTCGTCCTCGTCTGGACGCTGATCATCCTCGCCTCGACGATGGCACACGTCCGGTACGAGTATTACCTCGCTGTCAACGTCGCCCTGCTCTCCGCCGTCTTTGCAGGCGCAGTCCTGAACATAGGCTGGAAAGATGTCACGCGCTTCGCGGGAACAGCAACGTCAGCCGCCCATACAGGCCCGGCAGCCGCCGGGAAGCGAGAGGAGCCGCCACGAAAGAGGAAGAATGGAGGGAAAGCCCCGGAGGCCAGAAAGCTGAAGGCTTACTCCAAAGACCAGCCGGACTACCTGAAAGCAGGAGCGGTCATCGCGGTCGTCGTCGTGACGCTCCTCTTCGCGGGGAGTTCCCTCCAGACGAACATTGCCCTGGCGAACAACGCCAGGTACGGTGGGGTCGACTCGCAGTGGATGGAAGCACTCAAGTGGATGGGCACAAACACCCCCGACTCCGGTGTCGACTACTACGCGATCTACGACAAAGAGACATTCACCTACCCCGAGGAGTCCTACGGCGTCATGTCCTGGTGGGACTACGGCCACTGGATCACCTTCGTTGCGAAGCGCATCCCGAACAACAACCCCTTCCAGCACGGGGTCAGCGGACCGAACGGCTCCGCGGTCTACCTCA
>JAAZGM010000092.1 GCA_012511245.1 Methanomicrobiales archaeon
CCGGGATCACCTCCCGGTTGAAGTGCGCGAGTTTCTCCTGGTACCAGACGTCCTGCATCAGCATGGGCCCTCGAGGGCCAGCGGTCATGGCGTTCTGGTTGTCCGGCACGGGTGCGCCGGCAGCGGTTGTTAATTTCTTCTTATCTACCATAGGACATTCCTCGTTTCTCCGGGGATTCTGATGAGAATGATTTAGGTGAAGGGATATGATAACCTGTCGTGGGAATAACTTAATCCTTCCGGAAGAGGGGCGCTCACTCCCCGCCCGTGAACACCGCCCCCGGTCGAATTCATCGTTTTCTTTGTACCACCGCAGCCAATGGAAGCACCATGCCGACACCGTTCCTGACCCGCCAGGTGCACGGGAGGGAGGGTTTTGATGTCGAGGACCGGCATACCGTCATCGGCAGGTGCAAACGAAAGCGAGTATGAGCACCAGCCCGGCGTGGCTTGAAAGATGACTGCAACCGCGAAACCCGCACCATTGCGAGTCACACCGACTGTAGAATCGCCGCCATAATCCCTATGGTCTCATAGAGAATCCTCCCCAGGAGGGATTGCATGTTGGAAGCCCGTCTCCGTTATACGGTTTTGATGGAACAGAACGAGGATGGAGAGTTATACTGTAGCGGTGCCGTCCCTTCCGGGATGTGTCAGCGAGAGGTCGATCCGGGACGAGGTGCTGGTATATACCGAGGAAACAATCGCAGGGTACGTTGAGATGGCAAGAAAACTCGGTAAACCCATTCCGGTTGAGGTCTCCGTTCCCCTGTACACAAGCAATGCGGGGACATGAGACTTCCAAGGACCACCGGAACGAAGGCAGTCGGCGCTCTCAAGAGAGCCGGGTTTGAGGTGGTGGGCATCCGGGAAAACCACTACTATCGCTATCACACGTAGCGTGATGTCATCGTCACGGTTCCCGTGCACGCCAAAAAGACCCTTGCGCCCAGGACGCTCCAGACGATTCTTCTCCCGGCCGGGATCACCGTCGACGAATTCCAGATGTTCCTGTAGCCTGGTGTCCGTTTGTTCTTCTCCGAGTTCCCGATAAGTCGATGCGGGAGTATCGTCAGGAACTGCGTTCCACCAGAATGCGATGGGTTGGAGGAGGGTTACGGGAGATACCCGTCCACGCACTCAAGGAACCATTCCACCGTCTCCATCGAATAAGGCCCCTCTTCGTAGGCCGTCATGAGTGTCAGGCAGCCGCGGAACGTGGATGCTGTCACCAGAAACCCATATGGCCAGCAGACGCAGGGGAGGTACTGGATATCAAGGATATCGAGTGCCGCACCATCCTTTCCAGGAACAGGGAGAAAGTCGCCGGGATCGAATATCCCGAGGTTCGAGAAGACCGGATTCTTGTTGCCAGACGCAAGATACCGCCCGGTCATCTCATCAAAGAACGCCTGCACCGCCGGCATCCCGCCTGCCATGATCCCCTCATAGAAGAGGATGGTCGCAAGACCGGGTCTCTCTTCCTTCCTCCGGCCAGTCGCCTCCACCACCCGGCCAACGACCTCCTCCATCCCCGCTCCCTCAGCCATCGAGAGGGTGATCTCGTAGGCGATGGAGAGGTTCACGGGCAATTCTTCCCCGCAACACTCAGGGTATCTCCTTCGGAGATCGGCCGATGTCAGGATCGACCGGGGAGCATCCCGGTCGGAAGGGTCGTCCCGAACTTTTTTGAGGGCAAGGAAGAAGGCGGCGATGAGGACGTCGTTCACCGTGGCGCCAAACTCTCTCCCGAAGGCCTTTATCCGGCCGAGCCGTTCCGGTTCAAGCGTTCGGGAAGATATCCGGGGTTCTCCGCGCCCCATCCGCTCGACGGGAAAACGCCACCGGTCGACGAAGGGCTCCTCCGCCGCGAGCGTCTGCCGCCGTTCCTCCTCAGAGTAGAGTGCGAGGATCCGATCGGTGCCCCGCTCGTAGGGCTTGCGGGAGGGAGGGCGAAAGTCCAGATCCGCCGTCAGCCCCTGGTAGGCGACGAAGACCGCGCGGGCGACGGCCATGACCCCGGCCGCATCGCAAAACCCATGGTGGCAGGTGACGGCGACGATATCCCCCTCCGCTCCCCGGTAGAGGGTGACCCGGATCTGTGGGCCGGCGCGGATATCGAGGGATGGGGGAGGCGTACGGAGGGGCTCTTCACCGGCGGCACTGAGGACGAACGCCCTCGCCCACTCCCCTTCGGGAATCTCCTCCCAGACCGGTTGTCCGCTGACCTCTGCAAAGCGTGACCGGATACAGGGGTCGGACGCAATCACCCTCATCGTCGCCTCTCGCAGGACGCGGGCGTCGATCTCGCCGTCGAACGTGATGACGACATGCATCGAGGGGTCGTATATACGCTCGAAGTAGACGTTGAAGACGTCGAACGCGGGTGCAGGGTAGCGGGACATGTCCTTAAGGATCTCTTCGTCCCGGGATAACTCATTTATGCCGGTCGGTCACGCCCCCTTCCCCCGGGGGATACAGCTGCAATCAGTAGGCCGTTCACCAGGCTTGCATCATCGGATGAGAGGAAGAGCGCCAGCCGGGCGATCTCCAGTCCCATACCAGAACTTGCCCCCGTGACAAGGGCACTTTGTCGTCAGCCTCATAACCTCACCAGTATCCGGTAAGCGTGGGAGGTCACGTGACTGCTCCCCCGATTGAAATCGGGGGCATCCAGGGCATTTCAGCCCAGAGATTGCAGCCCCAATCTCATAATATTGATCGCCACGTTCTGGTCGCGGTCCATCACCAGCCCACAATGGGGACATATATGGACTCGATCAGAGAGGGTCTTTTTGACGATCATACCACATCCGGAACATCGCTGTGACGTGTTTCTGGGGTTCACCCGAATCACCTGAGAGCCAGCCTCTTCC
>JAAZGM010000093.1 GCA_012511245.1 Methanomicrobiales archaeon
ACGACCGCGGATATGATCGAGGTCCTCAGGGCGATCGCAGGCAGTGCATCCCCGATCACCTACACCCTGACCGTGGACGGTGTCCCGACCAACGTCAACACAGACTCCGGATTTGCCATCGCCAAAGGCTACGGGTGCTCCGGGTATGCGAGTGCATCCTCGGTGACCGTTACGGCGGCAACCCTCAAGGAGCTCAACCCTGGAACCTACTCGCTCTACGCCATGGGCGTAAAGGGTAACAAGATCATTGCGATCGATGAGAAGACCATCACCGTGGCCGCCGCAGCGCCGACACCGCAGCCCACCCGAACCAGCTTCGGCGGCAGTGGCAGCGGCAGCAGTAAGACCACGACTCCCTCCACGACTGAGAGCGTGGGAACCGGCAGCCTGACCACCAGCACCGACGGTGTCATGAGCGGCGCTGCCAGGGTCGCCGCTACCGACGGGGTCGCAAGCCTCTTCGTGCCGGACGGCGTGACAGCACTCGACAGGGACGGTGGACCTCTGGCAGAGATCTCCATCCAGCCCGCAGCAGCGGAATCGGTGCCGAATGTCCCGGCCGGAGCGCTCTTCCAGTTCGCCGGCTACACCTATGAGGCAGGCCCCGACGGAGCCACATTCGACCCCGCGATCACCCTGACCTTCAACCTCCCCGATGACTTCTGGGAATCGCTCGACCTTGCCACTGAGCAGCTCACGGTGAAATGGTACAACGCAGAGACCGGCTACTGGGAGGATGTCCAGACGGCCTTCTCACCGGAGACCCGGACAGTAAGGGCAACGATAACGCACTTCAGTCTATATGCGCTCTTCACCGAATCGATAACGGCGACAACGCCGGTCGATACCGTGGCGACAACGCCCGCCGGTGAGGCACCCGCCGCAGAGGGGCTGCCCACCACGATGATAATCTTTGCCGTTATCATCGTCATCATCATCGCAGCTGGAGTATACCTCTTCGTTGTGAAGAAAGAATAACCCCTTTTTTCGAACTGAGGCCGGTAGAGAAGTTACCGGCTGCAGTACCCAGGTAAAAAAGTCTGTGATATCCAGAAGACTAAACCATCGATCTCCTCTCTCTGCAGCAGAGCCTTTCGGTCACACACGTTTGAACGATGTACCGGCGCCGCCCCGATACAGGATAAACAGGGTTCTACACACCCGGCAGGGGCACCCTCTTACCCTGCCCGGCCACGGATGAGGAGAGGCACCAGTTCCCGCAGTGCATCGATGCCCCCTTCGACATAGATGAGGCCGAGAACCGCCCGGGCAAGGGCCTCCTTCTCCTGATCGAGCTGTTCGCCGTCAGGGATCTGCCTGGAGCCGATCCGGCTCTCGTGAAGACCCCACCGGTCGGAGAGTGCACCAAAATCCACCGTTGCGGTGCCTTTCTCGGGGAGAACCTTCAACCGCAGGGTGACGTCGCCGATGAGGGCGAGGGCATGGAAGTCGTCGGCGAAGTTCCCGAGCGTTGCCAGGTCGTTTGCCGGGATCGGGAGCGCATCCTCAGAGAACCCGGCAAGTATCGCCAGAAAAAGAACTTTTGTGGGGGGTGTCATCAGGACACGGACAGGCCCGTCCGGGCTGTGGAAGGTATGCCCGGTATCCTTCACGATGCGGGGGATGGTCTCGCGCTCCACTCGATCGATCGCTGATGCCAGGCAACCGACCTCCCGATTCCACCACCGTATCCGCCGGAGCCGGCGCGATTGCCGGGCAGACCGCCGGTGAGAGGGGAGGTACTCCCGACGGTACTCACGCATGAGCCCGTCCTGCAGCGCCGCGAGAACCTCCTCAAGCGGGCGGGAGAGCGGCCCGTACTCGAACGCCATACGATATGGTGGGGCAACGGATAGGTTATACCTTTGTCATCCAGTTAACCCTCATCCATTGACGAATGGCCAGACATAGTCTGCAGCAAGAGCGGCGGCGAGCACAAGGTGCAGGAAGAGGAAGAGGGGGACGAGCCTGAAGAGCGGTTTCTGCGTCTTGTGCCGGAAGGCACGCATCGCGGCAAAGGCGCCGAACGGCCCAAAGGCCGCGATGATAAGGAGCGTCTTCTCCGGCGTTCTCCACGCCGAACGTTTTGCCGATCGCTTGTCGAGGTAGTATGCAAGGAACGAGACGGCATTTATGAGGAGATAGGCTGTTATCAAGGTCGGGATGAGAGACATACCGCGTTACCCCTCCTGTGCAGGGACACTCCCCAGGATACGTTCGGAGAACTCCGATTCCGACCTTAGAGCCTCCACAAGCATCCGGATCTGCCGGATCGTCGTTGGATGGAGTTCATGCTCCATGTAACAGGCATCGGACTCGGCGATCTTCTCCGGGACCCGGATGATCTTCAGGAACTCTTTTAAGGTGTCGTGGCGGGACTTGATGATCTCCGCAACCTCACGCCCGGCGGGTTTCAGAACCACGCCTTCGTAACGCCGGTACTCGATGAGCCCCATCCTGTCGAGTTTCCGGAACATCTCCACGACGGTTGAGGGGCTGAGATCCAGCTCGCGCGCTACGTCCTTCGTGCGGGCATATCCTTTCTCCAGCGTGACGTTAAGGATGGCTTCGAGGTAGTCTTCGGCCGTCCTGCTGAGATTCTTCACGGTATATCCGTTGTTCATGGCAATCAAAAGATGTTGCTGTCTGGTCGCTCTCCGTCATCCAGGAAGAGCCTGTATCCTACCGGGGGGAAGATGCAGCGAACCAGTATCAACCCTACCGGCATTCAACTGTAGAACAGTGTATATTACTCGGCTTTAATCAAGGTGAGCCCAACAACTCTCGGAGAATATTCTCCACCCGAGATAGTTTCGGCATTCCCGACCGGGCCGAAGATGCAGCCGCCCGGCACCGTGCAGGCGGATGATCCATCTGAATTCATTCCCATGCACCTGTCGACTCCCGTCACATACCCGGTGTGTCGTTCGGGAGGATCTACCCTCCCCGAAATCCTTTTGGTTTTCACCAAAAAAGCGAAAACAATCAGATCTTTCAAGAAATCCGAGAGAGTACATGCCCGGTTACTCCGGACGGCGTACCTTTCGCCGCTCCGGAAGAACCACGGACTGCCCGGAGAGCAACCGGATGAGGTCCCTGACCGCATCGGGATCCCGAACGCCGCGGACGGAGGAGGTGCCGCTGCTCATCCGAAGATCCTCCGCACAACCCGCGCCCAATTCTCTACCAGAGGAAAAACTTCTCCCTCTCTGCCGTTCCCGTTCATCGTTGCAGTCATCATATCCTGTATACCCGGTAAGGTGCTCGGGAGAGATGATACTCACCCGAAAAGGTTTCGGATTCTGGGATACTCCCGCACACCAGGGAGCGTTCAGGGCACAAACCTGCCGGGAAGAGCCGGTCGGCGGAGAAGATCTCAAACCGGATTCTCGGCAGACTTCACACCCTCTCCGCTGTGGGCGATCGATTCTGTCATCCATCCTGGAAAAAATGGAGAAGTAAGACCGGCGCCGCCCCTCAGGTCTTGCCGCCGGAAGAGAGCGCCGTCAGGTTCATCAGGGTGGCGTTCTCCGCCGTGGCGTTGAACGGCACGATCACGATCTCACCATCCACCTTCTGTTCGACGTCGGGGACAGGATACTCAAAGACGCCCTCCTTCCCGGCATCATGGTGCAGGACAGCAAACAGGGTATCGGTGGCAACGAACGTGTGAACCGTGACCGAGACGTTCGTGTTCACCCCCGGCTCGACCGGCGCATACCCGATGACCCCTCCGGGATGCCCGAAGAGATTGTTGTGGATGACGATCCAGCCAGGGCCGTCGCTCACGACCTCGTCGACCGTGACGTTCCCGACGATGCCGTCGCCCGTTATCACCTGATCCTTCACCGTGACCGAAGCGTTCACGTCTGCTTCGACCTGGGCGGAGACAGGGCCTGCACAGCAGGCCGCAAAGACCGCTACAATAACCAGCCATCTCTTTCTCATGCCGTTGACCTCCCCCCATGGGGGAGGGGGGCAGGTGTCCCTGGGATACATAAAAGGTTCGGGTGGGATCTGCAACCCTTTTGAGCACGGCCGTAGAACCCATCATATACCGCCATGAGAGAGAACCTCGCCGCGCTCGC
>JAAZGM010000094.1 GCA_012511245.1 Methanomicrobiales archaeon
ATTCCCGGATAGACAAGCAGATCGGCATCCTGGTAGGCAAAACCGACGTCGTCCAGGTAGCCGACAAACCGGACTCGATCCTGAATGCCGAGAGTCCTTACTTTCTCCTCGAGTTCCCGTTTATAACTCCATTCAGGCCCGGCAATGACCAGGATAGCGTCGTTTTGCTCCTGTACCAGCCGGGAAAACGCTTCTATCAGAAAATCGATCCCCTTGATTCTATCGATTCTGCCCAGGTATAGGATGAGGTTGCTTCCGTTCTCGATTCCGCAGAATTTCCGGAATTCCCCTTTGCTCCTGGAGGTAACGCACCGCTCAAGACTGATGCCGTTGGGAACAACGGCGATCTTATCCTCGTGAGCACCCATCCTTATAATCTGTTCTTTTTCAATGCTGTTCATGACGACCAGCCTTGATGCAGCATCCAAAATGGCGGTTCCGAAGATGAAGTCAAAGAGGTTTTTTATCTTTGCCTTGCCCAGAGCCCGGTCTTTAGGAAGCGAACCATGCGGTTGCAGGACGTATGGAATGCCGTACTCCCTGGCATAATGACTCACCGTGGCCGCAAGGAGTGTCCTGTGCTCGTGGATGTGAATAATATCATAATTCTGCAGATCCCGGTGTGCAACGAACGGTAAATAGTACGGGACCAGGGGCAGTGCTGTGCCCGGAAGATACTTCCGTAAATTTTCAAAATAGTAAACCTTCATCCCATCGACATTGAGGGGTCTGTTTGTGGGAAGCCCGGTCGAATACCTATTCCGATTCGTCGTATATATCGTGACGTCGTGACCCGCCATCTGGAGACGCCTCGAGATCTCATATGCAGCACGTGCCACGCCCCCGGCCTCCCAGCTCGGTTTGAAGAACTGCGTCACCTGGAGGATCTTCATAAGCGATCACAAGCCTGCTGCTGTTTGAGTCGTCGTCTGATTATTCCCGCGCACCTGTTCCGGCAAAATGGGGTGAGAAGCCGGACCCCACATTCGGCAAGGGATACGGGGCCGTGCTCTCCGATGCGGTACGGGCAGGCTACAGGGGTGCAGGGGAGTGCCTCCTCACCGTTTGTAGTAAGCCGGTGTTTCCGGCTGCCGGCGTCGGAGAAGACCGTCTCCTGGTCCCCGGAAAGCCGATCGCTCCGGTGAGTTTCCTTCCGCCCCTTCTCAAACGGATTTTTCCCGTTTTTGGTCATGAGAGGGATATCCCCAATGTACTGTAGCCGTACCGACCTCATCCGACATCCTCTGTAGGGTAGACACGCTCAACCGCCAGTACCCTATACCCGAATACCCGAGAGAGGCTTACACACCGTATCGATCGAGCAAAACTCCATCAGGTGAGCGTAGCGTCGAATATTACTCCCCCCGGGTGTTGAGTTCCAGCATGGAACTCATATCATATAATACTTTGCCCGATGCATTCAACCATTAATATAGAAGTGCGGATATGTGTAACTTCTTGAGGGTTTGATTGGTAAACGGAACGATCTGTGACAGAGATTGAGATCGAACTCCATCTTCCCTGGTAAGGTGTGCCCCGGTCGATTGCTAATCGTCTTACCCGCACGGGAAGAGAACCGTAGAAGAATCTGTAGCATTTCCGCAGACACTACCGGAAAGATTGTCGGGATGAAGATGACTCTGCTCCCTCACTCGGGCCTGACCGGGAAAAGGAGCCGGGCAGGCTTGATGCATCCGTCCGCTACTTACACGGACGCCCCAACAAACCCACGTCGACGCCGCGGTGTGGGTCCCCCGGCCGGGGACCCGGTCCTTCTGCAAGGGATTTAACGGAAATTTCGCGGCAGGGATCATCCGGGGGAGAATATACGCAGTCACCAGCCTCCTCCTCCACCGACAGGAAGCGGCTTAAAAATGACCCTTCTCTATGCCCCCGCTCCCATAAGGACGCATAAGAGATCCCGGTTTTTATTATAAAAATTTTAGAATAAATCCCCGTAAAGATTATATATTTATACCACCACTCACCCCTTCACCGGCTACCATATGACCGGGCCTTAAATCGGAATTCGCTCTCTGTCTGCCGGACACCCCGGCGAGCACCTGCTTTAGCCAGCCTGTTTGTGCTACCGGGAGGTCTGCACCGGGGTTCGCAGGCGGAGAGCGATCATCAAGGGGGAAAGAAATGAGAAAACTTACACATCCAGCACTATTGTGTGCAATCGTCATCATCGGACTTCTGATTTCGCCGGTTATGGCGGTAGATGCTGCGCCGGGGGAAATGATCTATCGTCCCTTCGTAAACGGGCAGGAACGTCCTGATATCGACGGTGACATGATCGTCTGGGAAGACGATCGAAATGGTAACAAAGACATCTACTTTGGAACCGTAGACGAATTCCGGGATAAACCACCGTTACCCACCATCCGCATCGGCGAAGGGATAACATCCGATGACGCCTCACAGGAAAAACCGTCCATCTCGGGAGATTACATCGTCTGGCAGGATAACCGGCACGGGAACTGGGACATCTACCTGTACGACCGCTCTACGGAGACGACGACACAGCTCACCAACGACACTGGTAACCAATGGATGCCAGCCGTCAGCGGGAACTATGCTGCCTGGTACGACAACAGTAGCAGCAAGACCAACATCGTCCTCTACGACATCGCCGCCGACAGCGTGAAAGACGTCATCGAGTGCGACGCAAAGACAACGATCCCCGGCGGGACCACCGAGTTCAAGCCCGCACTCTCAGAGAACTACGTCGCCTGGATGGAAAAAACAGACTGGAAAGTCCATTACTACGACATCGGGGCTGGCACGACAGAAGGCCTGGGCTCCACGAGTGAGGCGGTTCAGTGCTGGCCCTCGCTCTCCGGGAGTCTCATAGCCTGGGAAGATGAACGGCACGGGAACCCCGATATTTACATGACCGATCTCGACAACCCGTCCGGTGGAGAGAAGAGGGTCACCTTCGACGGCGCCGATCAGGTCTCAGCGGCGAACAGCGAGACAATCATCGCCTGGGAGGAGACGCGAGTTCCACCGCGGAGCATTTACATGTACGACCTCTCCCCTCCGGGGAAGGAACTGCTCGTAATTGACGCCGACGATTCGGGTGACGAGCACCTCTACCCCGCCGTCAGCGGCAACACGATCGTCTGGCAGAATCGCCGTGGTCCTAGCGCGAACCTCTACATCTTCATCTACAAACCAGCAGAGCCGGTCGACCCTGTTGCAACGACCATCGAGGTCAACCCGTCCACGTTCACGCTCGATCTCAACGGTACGGTGACGTTCGAGGCGACCGTCCTCGACCAGTTTGATGAAACGATGAGCGGCATCGATGTCGAATGGGCGAGCGACAACGAGACCGTCGGGACCATCGACAATGCCAGCGGCCTCTTCACCGCTCTCGCCGCGGGCACGGCGACCGTAACCGCGACTGTCGGCGAGATCACCGGAGAAGCGACCGTCACCGTCAACGCCAACGCCGACGAACCGGTAGCGTCGGTCGTGACGCGTATCGAACTCGACCCGTCCACGTTCACGCTCGACATAAACGCGACGAAACAGTTCACCGCAACCGCCTTTGACCAGTTCGAAGAAGAGATGGCCGGCATTGCGTTCAACTGGTCGTGCGACAACGAAACCGTCGGGACCATCGATGATTCCACCGGTCTCTTCACCGCGAAGAGTGCAGGCACCGCGACC
>JAAZGM010000095.1 GCA_012511245.1 Methanomicrobiales archaeon
CCGGATCGACAACCAGGAGATCGAGGCCGCCGACTGGTTCTCCCGCGAAACCCTGCCTCCCGTCCCGACAGGAGCGAGCATATCGCGGGCGCTGATCGAGGCCTGGCGCCGCCGGGAGATCTGAGACTTTCAAGGACTGGATAATTTCCCTTCGCGGCTTCGCGGAGAGCGCGCGAGATCGTATCATTATCTTCACCCATCAGCTCACGCGGAAGCACGCGAAGAGAGGCCGGTGGGTTGACCTCTTGAAGATCACCTCAATCGTTTTAGCGAAGTACTGGGCCCGGCCCCGATCGGAGTATTGATGCCGCCGGAAGGCCAACAACGCCCTATGCAGCACGAAACGGTCACGCTGGCCGGAAAGGAGGCCGACGGCTACGTCATATCCCTCGGCCCGGTGAACCTCGTGGCGGTGGTGACCGATACGGGCATGGTCGGTTGCGGCGCGTTCGATGTAGATGCGCTGGAGAAGTTCGGCTACCCCGCGGCGCGTGTCAAACCCGCAGGCGGCGCGTCATCGATCGAGACGATCGACGACCTCCTCCGCGGCGAGATCAAGGGGGCAAACCGGCATGCGGAGGAGCGCGGCGTTGCAGTCGGGATGACCGGCCGGGAGGCGCTTGAGCGGCTTTAGGGTCGCCCCGCCATCCCCCTATTTCTCCAGCCCTCTTCGCAGGTCTCCGCTCCGTCCCATAGATTCAAATACCCGGTGGTCTACAATGACCGCTCATGAGACGGGGACCCATCTCCACCGGGACGGCGACGGTTCTTGCCATCACCATCGCCGCCGTGATGACGATCGCCGTTGCCGCGGCTCTTCTCCCGCCCGGTGACGGGCCGGGGATTGCGGTCCCGGATCTCTCCTCCGCCTCTCCGGTGGAAGTCGTCGCCGGCCACAACGGAACGGCGGTGATCCGCGTCGCGATGGGAGCCGCGAACCTCACGGAGTGCCGGGTCTACCTCACCGACCCGGGAAGAGTGCTCCGCAACGTCGAGACCGCAGTCCTTTCGGATAGTGCGGACGGGCGAGCCGCATACATCTTCTACCTCCCCGCCGAGGGGCACTCCGGCTACTGGATCACCGACGAATCCGATCTGGTCTTCACCGCCGCCCGCCACTCCGGCATCCGACCGTTCTCACCTGAGGGTGAGTGGCGGGTCGTCGTCTACGACCCGTCGCAGAGAAAAAACAGGGTTGATCGGGTTATCCCGATCAGCGAACCTTCGTCCCCGGCCTGACCGGGCGGAGCGGCACCAGGAGGGAGGCCTCGTCGCCGGCGGCGAGGATCATCCCCCGGCTCTCGACGCCGAATATCTTTGCCGGCGCAAGGTTTACGATCATCGCAACGTCCTTCCCCACCAGTTCGTCGGGGGAGTAGAACTGTGCGATCCCGCTGACGACCTGGCGCTTCTCGCCGCCGAGGTCGACGACGAGTTTGTAGAGCTTCTTCGAGCCCTTGATCGGCTCGGCCGAGACGACCTTTGCGACCCGGATATCGAGCTTCCCGAACTCCTCGATCGAGACGGTGGGCATCTTCGGTTCAGCCGCCGCCTTTGCCCGCTCGACCTGTTCGTTGAGGGTCGCCTCAAGAGCGGCGACCTGCTCCTTCTCGACCTTCGTAAAGAGCGGGGCGGGTTTCGGGAGCGGACGGGCGCCGAGCGGCGTCGTGGCCTCCGCGATCGGGTGATCCGCGATACCATCCCCGTAGCCGAGCATCGCCCAGGCCCGCTGCATCGCATCAGGCATCACGGGCTCGAAGATGAGCGCGAGCGCCTTCACGACCTGGAGGCAGTCGGCGATGACCTGCTCTGCTGCCGCCCGATCCTCCTTGATCAACTTCCAGGGAGCGTTGTTCTGGATGTAGGCGTTCCCAAACGACGCAAGGGCCATCATCGAGTCGACGGCGTTCTTGAAGTCGTAGTCCCGCATCGTCGCATCGACCGCACCGAGCGCCCGCTCGATCTCCGCTACGACCTCCGGCCGGGGGGCAAGGTCGGAGACGCCGGAGAACTCCTTCTCGGCGAAGTACATCGTCCGGTAGATGAAGTTCCCGAGCGTGCCCACGATCTCGTTGTTCACCCGGTCGGCGTAGGCGTGCCAGGAGAAGTCGAGCTCCTTCGTGTGGCTCGTGTAGGCGAGGAGGTAGTAGCGGAGGTAGTCCGCCGGGAGGCCCCGGTCGAGGTAGTCGTCGTTCGTCCAGACGACGTAGCCGCGGGACTTCGAGAACTTCCTCCCCTCGATCGTGACCATGCCGCTTGCGACCACCGCGTGCGGGAGTCCGTAGCCCGCCCCTTTGAGGAGGGCTGGCCAGAATATGCAGTGGTGGTAGATGATATCCCCGCCGATGAAGTGTGTGACGCGGGTATCGTCGCCGCACCAGCAGTCCTTCCAGTCGGCGCCGGCCGCCTCCGCCCACTCCTTCGTGAACGATATGTAGCCGATCGGCGCATCGATCCAGACGTAGACGACCAGGTCGTCGCTTCCCGGGAACGGGACGCCCCAATCCATCGTCCGGGTGATGCACCAGTCGTGCAGGGCTTCCTTCACCCACCCGAGGGCGTAGTTCCGGGCGGTGGCGGTGCCGCCGAGGGTCGGAAGATACTCTAAGAGGAACTCGCGGAACGCCGAGAGCTTGAAGAAGTAGTGCTCCTGCTCGCGGAACTCGGCCTTCCCTCCGCAGATCTTGCAGATCGCGTCCTTGATCTCGCCGGGCTCGAGGTGCTGGCCGCATCCCTGGTCGCACTCGTCGCCCCGGGCGACGGCGCCGCAGTGAGGGCATATCCCCTCCACGTAGCGGTCGGGGAGGAACCGCTCGCACTCGGGGCAGTAACTCTGGCTGACGGTCTCTGCATAGACATGGCCGTTTGCGATGAGCCGCTCGACGATCGACCGGGTGGTCTCGCGGTTCATGGGGTCGTCGGTCATCCCGAACCGGTCGAAGACCACACCCATGCGCCGGAACGTCTCGTAGAAGTGCTCGTGATACCGCTCCGAGAGTTCGCGGGGGGTTGAACCTTCCCGCTCGGCGCTGATCACGATCGGGGTTCCGTGGTTGTCGGAACCGCATATGAAGACGACCTCTTCTCCCGACCGGCGCATATACCGGACGTAAAAGTCCGCCGGTACATAGGTCCGCAGGTGCCCGATATGGCAGGGACCGTTCGTGTACGGGAGTCCGCACGTTACCAGCAACGGCTTACCGCTCATCCTTATCTACTCTGGTTGCGATGCTAATAAAGAGATCAGCGCATGGCACGACGGATTGCGATACCGGTGAGATCGTTCGGCTCCGAGGTCGGGATACCGGGAGTTTCGGAGATCGCGGGGTGGCTGAGAGGGGTTCGGGGAGAGGAGGCGGATCTCATGACCTACCGGCTCGGCCGCTCGCTCGATGGACAGGAGGGCGTGGCGGTTCCCGCCGCCGGGGGGGTCTTTTACGGCGAACGGGTGAGCGGGGCATTCACCGGGATGGTGGACGGGACGCTCGTCGAGGAGCCGGGGATCGATCCGGCCGCCGTCGCCGCGGATGCCCGGTTCATCCGGAAGATACGAAAAGATGCCTGGTTCTCGCTCCCCGCCCCGCACATGCTCGGGTTCCGGGACGGCTACATGGGGGACGAGGAGGAGTTTTGCGAGACGATCGCCGGCCTGTATGCCCGGCTCGCCCGGGAGATGCGGGACGCCGGCGCACAGGGCCACGTCCTCGTCGCGGACGAGGCGGATGCGATCGAACTCGAGGTGCTCGCGAGCAGAAAAGTTCTCTTCTTCCCGAGGAACCCGGCGGCCTTCGATATCGAACTCCTGCTCGAGTACCAGGGCGACCTCATCCTCCCTGCGGGGGATCTCTCTCGCGCCCCGGACCTGATGGAGCGGTTCCGGGTCAGGAGGCTTGTCCTGCTCGATGCCGGGGCGGAGGATCTCGCGGCGGCGACCGCGTTCCTCGATCCGGATATGCTCGAAGCGGGCGGTTACTGCGAGGTCGCCTGCCCGGACTACTGGAAGGACCTCGTCGGGCGGGCGTTCATTCCTCGATAGATTCCGCCGCTTCCGCGAGGCGACGGTAGTGGCGGTTCCGTTTTATGAGCCAGAAGAGAAATCGGTCGAGGAGAGTGAAGGGAAATGTCCCTCCTGCTGCGTGGGGGTGGCCGCCACCGGAAAACTCCCGGGCGATGATGTGGCTGACGGGGGGGACGGAGCGGATGGAGATCCGGCCGTTAGAGGAGACGATCACCTCGATGTCGGTCTTGAGTTCCTCGCGGATGGCGTGAGCGGTCTCGCTCGGGTAGCCATAGAGGGGCGCAAACGCGATGCGGTATCGCCCATTCTCGATGATCGTGGTGTGTCGGAGGCTTTTGCCGATGTCACGCTCCATCTCGCGGACGATCCGGTCGTACTCGCCCTCGATCTTTGCATCAACGATCGTGCCCCGGATGAGGTTGTCGCGGACGTACTCCCGAAAGCCCTTTCGCATCACGACCTGGCCGAGCACCTTTGAGCGGGGGTCCTGGTGCTTCCAGAGATCGTAATCGCAGACGACCCGCGCGATCTCCCCGGCAACCGGGTCGTCGGGGGCAAGGTCGCGGGCGACGATCC
>JAAZGM010000362.1 GCA_012511245.1 Methanomicrobiales archaeon
CGCATGGTTCTCCGTACGTCTACTGCTTTCTTGACGTGCTTGGGGGTCTCCGACATGCCGTTCAAGACGGTTTCTTGTGTTCCCACCACGGACCAGCCCTCAAAGGAGCTGCCGGGGTCGATCCCGACAACCAATGGCTGGTTGTCAGGCTGTACGTCATACGTCAGGATAATGCAGAAGATGCCGATCTTGTTCCAGTACGGCTTTGCCCGCCCTTGCTTGAGGAGCTGGCGGGCCCGTACGGGCGTGGTCGGCATCAACGGCGTTCTGTGCGTGTCCATAACTGGTACTCGCATGAGATTATCTCCTCCCGGTCAAGCCGGGGTTGCATTTCCCTTCGGAGTTGCGAGACGGGCTTAGTACCCCGAGAGGTACATCGGGTTCGGCGTGCCCGGAAGCGGGCAGGACTAGGGAAACATCCTGCCGTTCTTGTAGCCCGTAACGCTGCTGCAATTTCTTGCCTCCTAGTCTACTGTTTCGTCCTGCGTAGCCGTTTGCAGGCCCCCGGGTTTAACCGGGGGTAGTTGACCGTCACAGCTCCAGCGTCTGGAACCGGCTCTTCCGCTTTAGGGGGGCCGGAGGTGCGGGCGGGGCGACCGTCTCTTCCTCCGGTTCCGGGGGTTCTTCCCGAGGTTCTGGCTCTGGCGGGGTACCCCGGGCGGGGGGCACGGACTGGGGTTCATCGAACCAGGCCTTCGAGGCATTACGCTCCGCCACTCGGTCCCGGTGCCGCTGACGCCACAGGAACGCATACTCGTCGCGCCCGGTGGGCTGGTACGGGAGGTCCTGCTTGCCGAAGGCCTCAAAGTACTCGAAGGCCTCAAAGTACTTCCGATACCGCTGGCTTGCGAGGTCTTTCGGCAGCTTCCCGCGAGGGCTCATCCGTCCTCCTCCGCCGGGAACTCCAGCGCCCTGAACCGGCTCTCATGAGTGCGGGGGACCAAGGGCTGCACCCCGGCCCGGAGTTCTCGTACCCCGGGGGTTACCGCGGCGAGCCGGTCCAGTCGGGAACTGATGGCCTGCTGGGTTCGCAGGATCTCCTCGACCTCGTGCCGGATCATCTGGAGATCCGTCGCGGGATCATAGACCTGTGGGGGAGGGTGATAATGCTCCCAGCAACCACAAATCGTCATCGGGCCCCCCAGGCGAGCGGGGGGTAGCCCCGCCCCTCAGAACTCCAGCGCATGGAACCGCCCCTTCAGCACCTTCAGGTCGTCGGCGAGCTCGCCCTTGAGGGGCATGATCGCCTCGTCCTCGATCTTCTGCCGGATGGAGGCGATCTTGGCCGCGACGTCCTCGTCTTCGAGGATGTTGAGGGCGGCGAGCTGGTCGGTCATCGACCGGAGCCGGGCCTTTGTCCGCGGGGTCAGAACCGTGTTCTCGTCCAACACCACCGACTCCAATTTCTTGAACGCCTGGTCCAGCACCTTGTACTTGATCGAGTCGGCGATCTGTTCATACAGGGCACCCCGCCCGATCTCGCTCGCGTCCAGCGGGAGGAAGTCCGCCTTCGCCCCCAGGATCTCGTTGATCTCTTTGAGGGCCGCATCGGCGTACAGAATCCGCTGTTCGATGGTAGCCTTCTGCTGCTCATTGCAGAGGTAGAGCCGGGAGAAACTCGCATCGCTCGTCTTGGGCGGGTAGGCAATCCTTTCTTTATAAATCGAGCCCGTATACCGCTGCCGGCACGGCTGGATCTGCTGCCGGATCTCCTTAGGAAACGTATAGAAGATCAGCGAGACCTTCTCGGAGACCTCTTCTGACCCCCGCTCGGTGTGGTTCGGGCTGCTCATCCGGACCTGGACAATATAGATCTTCTCC
>JAAZGM010000096.1 GCA_012511245.1 Methanomicrobiales archaeon
ATGAGCGTCGAGGAGGCGATCGACCACTTTGAGCATTTCCCGGCGATCCGGAACAAACTGGAGACCCTCTCACGTGTGGGGCTCGGCTACATCAAACTCGGCCAGAGTTCCACCACCCTCTCGGGCGGCGAGGCGCAGCGGATCAAGCTGACCCGCGAGCTCGCAAAACGGGCTACAGGAAAGACGATCTACCTCCTCGACGAACCGACGACCGGGCTTCACTTCCACGACGTGAAGAACCTGATCGCCGTCCTCGACGACCTCGTCGCCCGGGGGAACACCATGGTCGTCATCGAGCATAACCTGGACGTCATCAAGTCGGCCGACCACATCATCGATCTCGGACCCGAGGGCGGGGACGCCGGCGGCGAGATCGTCGCGACGGGAACCCCCGAAGAGGTCGCTCTGGTCGAAGGGAGCCACACGGGTGCGTTTCTAAAGGAGGTTCTCAAGACACCATGATCGATCCGTTGACACTACCGGCCGAGCCCGGGTGCTACCTCTTCTCCGACGACGAGGGAACCATCATCTACATCGGGAAGGCAAAGAACCTGAAACGGCGTGTATCGAGTTACTTCTCCCGTCACGACCTCGACCCCAAGACCCGGATGCTCGTCGCCGCCATCGCCGGCCTCGACTTCATCGTCACCGATACCGAGGTCGAGGCGTTCATCCTCGAGAACACCCTGATCAAGAAGCACCAGCCGAAGTACAACATCGATCTCAAGGACTCGAAGAGTTACGCCTACATCCACGTCACCGATGAACCCTACCCGCGTATCCACGTCGCCCGTGGACCCGACGGGAGCGGCCGTTACTACGGGCCGTTCGTCTCCGCACGGGAACGCGACGATCTCCTCCGGCTGTTGAAGTCCCTCTTCGGGCTCCGGTCATGCCGACGCCTCCCCCGGCGGGCGTGCCTTCGGGCGCATATCGGTTCGTGCAGCGCCCCCTGCACGGGGAGTATCGGCGAGGACGAATACCGGGAGCGGGTGAGAAGGGCGGAAGCCGTCCTGAAGGGCGATATCGCCGGGCTCATCCGGACGCTCCGCGACGATATGGCGGCGGCGGCAGGGCGGCAGGAGTACGAGCGGGCGATGGAGCTCCGCGACCAGATCACAGCCCTCGAGGGGCTCCGCGAACGCCAGCACGTTGACCGGCAGAAGACCTACAACGAGGATATCATCAACTACATCGCAAGCGAAGGAACCGTCAGTCTCATGCTCTTCAACGTCGACCGGGGGACGCTCGTCGGGAAGCACGAGTATACCTTCGACGAGACGGAGGGGTTCCTCGAGGAGTTCCTCGCCCGCTACTACGCAGACCACGAACCGCCACAGGAGGTTATCCTGCCCACGGTCGTGGACGACGCGGTCGCGGGCTACCTCTCCCACCTCCGGGGCGCGAAGGTCCGGGTGGTCGTGCCGCAACGGGGCGAGAAGAAGAACCTGCTCGATCTGGTCAGGAAGAACGTCGAGATCGCGTTCTTCGGCGACCGGCTCAAACTGGACGAACTCAAACGGCGCCTGCACCTCCCCGACCTTCCCATCGTGATCGAGTGCTTCGATATCTCCCACCTCTCTGGAACAGCGATGGTGGGTTCGATGGTCCAGTTCCGGTGGGGGAGGCCCGACAAACGAAACTACCGGCGGTTCAGGATACGGACGGTCGAGGGCATCGACGACTTCGCCGCCATCGCCGAGGTGGTCAGGCGACGCTACTCCCGGTTGCAGGAAGAAGGCAACGCACTTCCCGATCTGATCCTCGTCGACGGCGGGAAGGGGCAGCTTGCGGCGGCGGTCGGCGTCCTCGACGATCTCGGGATCAAAGTCCCGATCGCGGCGATCGCGGAACGCGAGGAGGAGATCTTTGTGCCGGCGTTCTCCCACCCCCTGCCGCTTGACCGGCATGAGAAGGCATCGCTCTTCCTCCAGGAGATCCGCGACGAGGCGCACCGGTTTGCGATAGCCTACCACAGGAACCTGCGAAGAAAGACGGTGACACCATGACGGCATTTCAACTGAAGGCGGAGTTCAAACCGACCGGATCGCAGCCCGACGCCATCAGGGAACTCACGGACGGGATAGCCCGGGGCGAGCGCTACCAGACCCTCCTCGGGGTCACGGGCTCGGGGAAGACGTTTTCGATAGCAAACGTCGTTGAGGATGTCCAGAAACCCACCCTTGTCGTTGCGCACAATAAGACGCTTGCCGCCCAGCTCTACAACGAGTTCAAATCGTTCTTCCCCGAGAACCGGGTGGAGTACTTCGTCTCCTACTACGACTACTACCAGCCTGAGTCATATATCGCGAAGCGCGACCTCTACATCGAGAAAGACGCCCAGATCAACCCGAAGATCGAGCAGATGCGGCTTGCCACAACCGCATCCGTCCTCTCGCGCCCCGACACCCTCGTGGTCGCCTCGGTCTCCTGCATATACGGTCTCGGGAACCCCGCGAACTTCCAGGGGATGGGGTTTGAGGTGAAGGTCAGGGACAGGATGCGGCGGGACGATATCATACGCCGTCTCATCGATATCCAGTTCGAGCGAAACGATATCGAGCTCGCGCCGGGCAGGTTCCGCGCGCGCGGCGACACCATCGATATCATCCCGGGCTACTTCAACAACATCATCCGCATCGAGCTCTTCGGGGACGAGATCGATCGGATCAGTGAGATCGACCGGGTTTCAGGCCAGCGTCTTGAGACGATGGACTACTTCTTCGTCTACCCTGCCCGCCACTTCGTCGCTCCCGAGGAGGTGAAAGAGCGGGCGATAACCACCATCGAGCAGGAACTCGAAGAACGCCTCCCGGAACTCGGCATGCTTGAGGCGCACCGGCTCCGGCAGAGGACGCTCTACGACATCGATATGATCCGCGAGACCGGGACCTGCAAGGGGATCGAGAACTACTCCCGCCACTTCGACGGGCGGAAGGCCGGAGAGAAACCCTACTGCCTGCTGGACTACTTCCCCGAGGACTTCCTGATGGTGATCGACGAGAGCCACCAGACCCTGCCCCAGGTCAGGGGGATGTACCGCGGCGACTACTCGCGGAAACAGTCGCTCGTGGATTACGGGTTCCGGCTCCCGTCGGCGTTCGATAACCGGCCGCTGAAGTTCGACGAGTTCTCGCGCTACATGCGAAACGTCATATTTGTCTCGGCGACACCGGGAGACTACGAACTGAAACGGTCGACCGTCGCCGAGCAGATCATCCGGCCGACGGGGCTTGTCGATCCGGCGGTCGAGGTCCGGCCGATCGAGGGGCAGATACCGGACGTGATAGCGGAGATCCGGACGACGATCGACCGCGGCGACCGCATACTGCTGACGACCCTCACCAAACGGCTTGCCGAGGAGCTCTCGGAGTACCTGGCCGGAGAGGGGATCAAGACCCGTTACCTCCACTCCGAGATCGATACCCTTGAGCGGACGGAGATCATACGCCAGCTCCGTCTCGGGAAGTACGACGTCCTTGTGGGGATCAACCTCCTCCGGGAGGGGCTCGACATCCCGGAGGTCGGGTTTGTCGGGATCCTCGATGCCGACAAGGAAGGGTTCCTCCGCGATGCCCGGAGCCTCGTCCAGACGATCGGGCGGGCTGCCCGGAACGTGAACGCGAAGGTCGTGCTCTACGCGGACGTCATGACCGACTCGATCAAGAAGGCGATGGCCGAGACGGAGCGGCGGCGCACGATGCAGCTTGCGTACAACGCCCGGCACGGCATCACGCCGCAGACGATCAAGAAACCGATCCGCGAGAAAGAGGTCGAGATCACCGATATCAAACATGTCCCGAAGTCCGAGATCCCGAACCTGATCATCGAGCTCGAGGCCGATATGCGGGAGGCGGCGGAACGGCTTGAGTTCGAGCGGGCGATAGCGCTCCGGGATACGATCAAGAGGTTGCAGGAAGGAAAAGGGCGGTGAGGAGGAGTATCCCCCCTCTCTTATGCCCCGGCCGGCGCATCCGTCGGGCACGCCTCCCCGTCCTCGGGGAGGATGATCCAGAGCAGGATGTAGATGATAACGCCGGGGAAGACGCTCGTGAACACGCTGAGGACGATCCAGATCACCCGGATGAGGTTCGGATCGACCTCGAAGTATTCTCCGATACCGGCGCATACGCCTGCGATCCACCGGTCGGTCGTTGAACGGGTCAGCTTCTTCATGGTAACTCCTGAAATGTCCATTCTACCGCCGAAGAGATAGGTGTTTCCCCCGGTTCAACCGGATGCGGGGTTCGCGCGATCGCGCCCGGGGTGGTCGATTTCGGGGCGGTTCTTCCTGCGATCCCGTGCGGCCGGGACACAGGCGTCGCAACCGCCGCAGGGTTCCTTGAAACGCTCCCCGAAGTACTCGAGGAGCGCCTTCCTCCGGCACCCCGCCGCGGTGCAGTAATCGACCATGCTCTGGAGTTTCGAGCGTGCAATCTCGCGCTGGAACTCGGACGGAAGGTCGCGGTCGATGAGGGACCTGAGGCGCCGTGCATCGTCGTCGCCATACAAGAGGATGCAGTCGCTCTCGCCGCCGTCCCTCCCCGCCCGGCCGCTCTCCTGGTAGTAGGCCTCAAGCGTCTTCGGCATATCGTAGTGGACGACGAACCGCACATCCGGTTTGTCGATCCCCATGCCGAACGCGCTCGTCGCACAGACGATCCCGACCTTCCCGCCGATGAACCGGTCCTGCGCCTCCGCCCGGGCGGCCGCCGTCATGCCGGCATGGTAGGGGAGCGCCGGGATGCCCCCGGCACGGAGCCGTGCTGCAAGCGTCTCAGCCCCATCCCGGGTTCCGACGTAGACGATCCCGGCCTCACCCTTCCGGCCCCGGAGGAAGGTATGGAGCCGTTCGTATGCGTCCTCCTCTTTCGGGAGAACGGTGTAGCGGAGGTTCGTGCGGTTGAAACTCCCGACGTAGACCGAAGGGTTCACGAGATTGAGCTGGCGGGCGATGTCGTCGCGGACATCGGGCGTCGCGGTCGCCGTCAGGGCAACCATCGGCACGCCGGGGAACCGTTCCTTGAGCACCGCAAGCGACCGATATTCCGGCCGGAACTGGTGTCCCCACATCGATATGCAGTGCGCCTCATCGACCGCGATCAGCGTGACGGGCATGGATGCGATCCGCTGGAGAAAATCGTCGCTGACCGCTTTTTCCGGCGAGACATAGAGGATCTGGATCAGGCCTTCGTCCATCTCCGAGAGGATCCGCCGCGTCGCCGTGTAGGAACAGGCGGAGTTCAGCGCTTCAGCGCCGATCCCGCGTGCCTGCAAGTCGTCGACCTGATCCTTCATCAACGCGATGAGGGGGGATATCACCAGCGTGATACCGTCGCCGATGATCGCCGGAACCTGGTAACAGAGTGATTTGCCGCCTCCGGTCGCGAGCACGGCAAGGACGTCGCGCCCATCGAGGAGATCGCGGATGATCTCCTGCTGGTAGGGGTTGAATGCAGAATGCCCGAAGTAGCGCTGCAGAATCAGGTGCAGGCGATCCATCGATAGATATGGGGGTTCCACCGGCATAGTATCTTCGACCCGGAGATCCGGCGGAATCAGGTTAATCTGCGGGGGTGAAGAGGGGAGTGCCCTCTCTACACGGTCTTGATCGCATATGGCTCTATCAACAGTCCCTCACCCCTGTCTTTAACCCCTGTCTCTGTCATGCAAAACTCCTCCCGGAGCCCCCTACCCCACCCGCGCCTCCGGCGCTCCTCCCCCGCCCCCTCCGGGGGCAGGGGCAGTGCGTGGCGATATCCACCGGAAAGCCGTGTATGGGGGAGTGATGAGGAAAAGTGATGGGAAAAGTGATGGGGAAAAGTGAGGCGGGAAAGTGAGGCGGGAAAGTGAGGCGGGAAAGTGAGGCGGGAAAGTGAGGCGGGAAAGTGAGGCGGGAAAGTGAGGCGGAGAACCGTTCTCTTCCGGTATCTCCCCATGCAGTGGACCGTGGTGGATATCGCCATTGGGGGTGGGGCCGACGGGGAGGGGGCGCATGCCCCCTCCCCTGTCTCGATCGCGTATGCCTCTACCAACAGTCCCTCACCCCTGTCTTTAACCCCCGTCTCTGTCATGCAAAACTCCTCTCGGAGCCTCCTATCCTCCGGAGCGGGGCAGTTCACCCGGAGATCTCATCCCAGAACCTGGTGACGGTCGAGAATATCCTCTTCCGGAGTTCGATGAGTTGTTCTTCTTTGACCTGACGGTCTTCGCTCTCGTAGAGGCTGCGGTTGATCTCGACCTGAACCCAGGGGATTCGCCGCCGCCGGTAGTGCGCCACCGATATGAACCCGCCCC
>JAAZGM010000097.1 GCA_012511245.1 Methanomicrobiales archaeon
CCCGCATCTGCCAGCGGTCCCAGGTTGCGGTACCTTCGCCGTCAGGGCTCTTCCTGGTGGGGACCACGAGTTTCTTCGTGGGCAGCGGGATAGGACCTGCCAGATTGACGCCGGTACGCTCTGCTATTTCTTTGATTCGGTCACAGACCATCTCGATTTTTTCGAAGTCGGTTCCGGAAAGACGTATTCTGGCTTTCTGCATAGTAACCACCAAAAAATTATAGGTACCTTCTTATCTCATCTGTTTGGGCGTGATATCAATGCATACGCCCGCCGCAATGGTGGAGCCCATGTCACGGACAGCGAACCGGCCGAGCTGCGGGATCTCCTTGACCTTCTCGATGACCATGGCCTGGGTGGGCCGGATCTTGACGATCGCAGCATCGCCGGTCTTGAGGAACGTGGGGTTCTCTTCCTTGACCTGACCGGTGCGGGGGTCGAGTTTCTTCATGAGTTCGATGAAGGTGCATGCGATCTGGGCAGTGTGGCAGTGGAAGACCGGGGTGTAACCGACGGTCAGGGCGCTGGGGTGGTGGAGCACGACGACCTGTGCGATGAACTCTTCTGCGACGACCGGAGGCGCGTCGGCGGGACCGCAGACGTCACCACGACGGATGTCACCCTTACCGATACCGCGGACGTTGAACCCGACGTTGTCGCCGGGGAGTGCCTGCGGGATCTCTTCGTGGTGCATCTCGATGGACTTGATCTCACCCTCTTTGTTTGCGGGCATGAAGCTGACCTTCATTCCCTTCTTCATGATACCGGTCTCGACACGGCCGACGGGCACGGTTCCGATACCGGAGATGGAGTAGACGTCCTGGATGGGGAGACGCATCGGCAGGTTCGTGGGTTTCTCGGGCTCCTTGAGCGCGTTGAGTGCGTCGAGCACCGAGGGTCCCTTGTACCAGGGGGTGTTTGCGCTGGGCTTTGCGATGTTGTCGCCGACGAACGAGCTCATCGGGATGAAGCTGATTGTGTCGGGCTTGTAGCCGACAACCTTGAGCAGCTGGGAGAGCTGTTCCTTGACCTCGTTGAAGCGCTTCTCGTCGTACTTGACGACATCCATCTTGTTGACGCCGATGATCAGCTGGTTGATGCCGAGCGTACGGGAGAGGAAGACGTGCTCCTTGGTCTGCTCCATCACGCCGTCAGGTGCGGCGACGACCAGAAGTGCGGCGTCGGCCTGGGATGCGCCCGTGATCATGTTCTTGACGAAGTCACGGTGGCCGGGGCAATCCACGACGGTGAAGTAGTACTTGTCCGTGTCGAACCGCTTGTGGGCGATGTCGATGGTGATGCCACGTTCACGCTCCTCTTTGAGGCTGTCCATGACCCAGGCGAACTCGAATGAGCCCTTACCCTTGGTTTCAGCTTCTTTCCTGAACGACTCAATGATGTGAGGCGGTACGGTTCCGGTCTCAAAGAGCAACCTGCCAACGGTAGTAGACTTCCCGTGGTCAATGTGCCCGATAACCGCTAAATTCATGTGGGGCTTGTCAACTGCCATAGATTATATCCTCCACTCAATAGGCCTGTCAGCTCGAACAGCCTGCTTATGCGAGTATCTTATACGTATGATGTTCTCCATATAAAGCATTTCCATGCGCGTCCAGAGCGCGCATGCTCCCGAAAACCCCGACAATCGGTAGAATCTTATTCTCGGGAAATCTACGTTCTTCGTACCATGAAGGTACTTGAGTTTCACCGTGACGGCACTGGTGACCGTGTGACGGTAACATGCGCAGATCGTGAGGTGTCGGTCCACTCCCACTGTGGCTATTGCAGGCACTGTGCGGGTGTCCGGGTGAGTAAGAGGACGATCCCGACACCACAGCGCCAGGCTCTCTCCGGCTCCCTGATGGGCGGTAATCCTGACGAGAACCTGTTAAACGCAGCCATGATGTTCAATACCCTTATCCGGGACGGCACAGCCGTCGAGTGCGAGGATGATAAGGGCGAAGGGTTCTCCTCGATGTACCGCCGTTAGGTTGCGGCATCAGTCCTTCACCGGGGCGCCCTCTGGTTATACCGGGCTACCCCTCACTCGCCTTCTACCGGGACATCCGGCCCGAACTCTTTTCGGATCCCTTCTGCAAACTTCTCGTACCCGATCTCGTCCATCTGGTCGGCGAGAGGCCGTCCGCTCCATGCAGTGCGGTAGACCCAGTAGACGATGCGATCGACGACCTCGACGACCTCCTCTTCGGTCTCGACGGTGACGAGTTCCCTTCCCACGGCGGGAGCGGATCCGCGCCTGCCCCCGACCGTGATCTGGTAGTGGGCATACTCGGACTTCAGGAGATGGTAAGGGCAGGAATGGACGCATACGCCGCACTGGACGCATTTGTCCTCGTCAAGGACCGAAACGCCGTTCTTCAGCGCTATGGCACACTGTTTGCAGTACTCCACGCAGGTGCCGCATCCCGTGCAGAGTCCGGGAACGCGGAGCGGCCGGATTCTTCCTATGATCCCGATATCGTTCAGGAGCGGGCTGTTGCACATGTAGGTGCAGCCGGATACGGCGATCCGGAGCCGTATCGGGAGTTCTTTGCCGAATACCCGCTCATCGATCTTCCGGGCGAGGTCGATCGTCTCGCAGTTGGCGTACTTGCACCGCTCTGTACCCGGGCAGGCCATGATATTGACGACCTCGTTCTGTTCCGCTCCGATGGGCGTCCCGTTCTTCTCAAGCGCCTTTGCGATCTTTGAGAGGTTGTCGGGGTCCACGTGCGGGATCTCCACCGTCTGGCGCATGGTGAGATGGAGCGTACCGTCGCCGTACTTCTCGCTGATCCGTCCAAGTTGTTTGACCTGCGCTGCGGTGAGGGCTCCTGCCGGGATCCGCAGCCGTACCGTCGCAAAGTCTGCGTTCCGTTCGGTGATGATCCCTCCCCGGGAGTAGAGGGTGTGGTCGTGCATCATTCTACAGTAGTAGCAGCCGCCGGGGTAAAAAAGGTGGTTATAGTAAGGCGAGGAGGAGGATGATCCCCGCCCGGACGATCTCGTTTGTTGCGCCGACGACGTCGCCGTTTACGCCGCCAAAGAGGCGCATGGAGAGGGCGAGCACCAGCGCGGTGATGGCAACCGTGGCCGCGAGAGCGGCTGCGACCGCTGTCTGCGGCACCGGCAGCAGGAAGAGGGGCAGCGCGAGCAGGAAGGCTGGAGCCAGGAACCACGGTTTTGCAAACCCATGGAGGTAGGACTGGATCCCTTCGTGGAACGGTGTGCCGAGTGTGGTGAGCCAGGACATCGCGACCTTTGCCGAGACCTCGGCGATGAGGATGGCCGCCGGGAGGTTCGCGACGGTCTGGAGCCCGGAGAACGCGATGAGCGTGACGATGATCCCCGCCGCGACCGCCCCCGCCCCGGTCGTCCGGTCGGTCATGGCCGCGACCCGCTTCTCCCGGCTCCCATGAGCCATGAGTCCGTCGCCGAAGTCCAGCAGCCCGTCGAAGTGGTTGCACCCGGAGAGGATGAGCACCGTTGCGACGGCGACGGCCGCGCCCACCACGGGGGATGCGATCCAGTATGTGATCCCGGCCGCTATCCCGCCGATGACGTACCCGGCAAGCGGGTAGAGGTAGGAGCGGCGGGCGAAGTGCTCGAACTCGGCCGGTCGCCCGAGGGGGAGCGATGTGCAGAACTGCAGGAGGGCGAGGATGGATCTCACGCCGATCCCATCGACTCGCTGTAGAGGCGCGATGTGCAGCCGGCGATCAGCCCGGCGACGGCATCGTCGAGGAACGGCCCGAGCCTGGAGAGGATGCCCGGTTTTTTCTGGTCGTAGCGGGTGAACTCGAATCGCGCATAGGTCCCCCCGATCACCTCGGCGATGGCCATGCCGATGATCTCGTCGGAGAGGAGGAAGACTGGATCGTCGGCGATCTCGGAGTCTTTCCGTTTTACGTAGAGTTCGTCCTCAAGCAGGAGGGCGCCGAGGAGAAGTGACGATACGTTGGGATCATCGAACGCCTTCCCGATCTTTGCATCGAGCATCTGTGCTGCTTCATCCGCTCCTATCCCGTGGGGGACGTAGAGTTCCATCGCGGCGGCGACGATATCCCTTCTCATGATACCGTTCTCTTCCAGTCTGCGCTCTATCTCGAACATTGTTTCAGTATTGGAGGCGGGATGTATTTTGGAGTTTGGATCCGGCGGCGCTCCGGCATACCCGGCATCTCGTACGCTCCTGTCAGTAACCTCTTCTATCCCGCAAAACCAACCCTGTACCGATGTCAAACCCGTTCCTTTCAGAAGTTCCAGAGATACGCCCCGAACGCCCGATGCTGGCGCTTGTCCTCGGCAACACCATGCTCTCCACCGTTCCCGGCATATCGGGTGCGGGGCCGACCCCCGAAAAGACCCTGCTCACGCCGAACCTTGACGCTGAACTCGTCACGACCGGCGCGATCACGAGCGTCGCGGCCCGGCCGAACACCCCTACCGGCTGCCCGACGCCCGCGAGCATCACCCGATCGATGGTGGAGCTGACCGGCCTAGCCCCCGTCATCATCAACGCAGGGCTCGTCCACGCCCCCACCGTCCCCTGCCTCGACGTCTACGGGAGCCCCGG